>JAWAXC010000064.1 GCA_038897115.1 Sulfolobales archaeon
TGATATAATTTTAGAGATTGGGGGGGATAGAATAGGTGTTGAGATAAAGAGTTCTAGGAGTGATGCTAGGATTCCTCTTGAGCATCATATAGATCAGGCGAGACTCTATAATTGGCTTTTTAATCTGAAAAAATCATATCTAGTATATATAACTCATGAAAGGATAACTCAATATCCTGTAGAGCAAAGAGCTACGGATGATGAGGTGATTATGAGGATAACTTCTAAATCATACCCTAGATATTTATGGGAATGTAGATATTGTAGCTATGCTGTGTTATGTCCGTATAAAAAATCCTAATTTAATCAGATCACGCTACTCCCTTAGCCCTCTCCTCCTCCAACCTTGCTTTATAGTATCTCTCCAACTCCTCATCACTCATACTCCTATATGGCTCGTCCAAAAGCTCCCTTGCATCCCTATTTTTAAGGAAGTAATATGTAGCATATGAACATATAGGCACAACCTTTAAACCCTTATTCCTAGCTACCTCTAGAGCTTTCTCAACTAACCTCTTGGCAGCACCTTTACCTCTATGCTGTGGAGGGGTATATGTTGATATCAAATACATCTTTCCCTCTTCAACTTTATATGTTAGATAAGCCTTCGAACCATCATTAAATTTAATGTAGAAGACCTCAGATGTATATTTAACCTCTAACTCCTCCCCCAATGTTAGTAGCCCATTAATATATGCTCTCTCAGAAGCTAATAGGCTTAATCAGAAGTTTTGTCTATAAAATATTATGATAGTTAAACCTCTCAATATATATGGAGGGGGTGGTAACCCATATATGCGCTCCCCCCATCTTGAAGGCTAAGGTTCTCAGTTGCAATCTTCATTTATTAAATCTATGAAGTAGTCTAATCTCTACCGATCCTAATTATGGAATCTAGTTTCTTCCTTATTATAGGCCTTATTATAGGGGGCAGTGCTTTTTTGTTGTTTGTTGGAAAGGCTTATATAGATTTGTTGTCAATAGTTTTATTGGTAACCCAGATCCCGCCTGGGTGATGGGAGCGCTACTCCAAGCCTAGGCGGGCTAAACCTAGATGGGAGCCCCATGCCGTTGGGCTTAACAGCTACCCATGAGCCCATAGGGATACCAAAATCCCTGTGGGCGAGGTAGAACCCCTAGGTATGATCATGAACCATAAAATGAATGGGATGAACAGCTAGGGAGAAATGGTAAAGCTTTTAGATATAAATGAGATATAAGGGGATTTAGATTTTTATAATTTGCTGATATAGAATGCCTAGTGAAGTGGTTGTAATTGCCTTAGGAGGAAATGCTATACTCCGCAGAGGCGATAGGGGTAGCGTTGACGAGATGTGGAGAAATATATATATGGCTGCTAAGCCTATAGTTCAACTATATTCTGAGGGATATAGGTTAGTCATAACACATGGAAATGGCCCTCAAATAGGGGTTATTCTTGAGTGGTTTGAATGTGCCAGAGATAAGATCCCACCATTAACGATGGATATTGCTGATGCAATGACACAGGGATGGATAGGTTATATGCTTCAGCAGGCAATAGGGAATGTAATGGTTGAGAAGGGGCTCCCTAGAAAGGTAGTTACCATTGTGAATCAGGTTCTGGTAAAAGGTGAGTTAGAGAAACCTGAAAAACTTGTTGGGCCTTACTACAGCTATGAGGATGCTATGAGAATTTCTAAGGAAAAAGGATGGATCTTTAAACAAGATCCTAGGGGAGGTTGGAGAAGAGCTGTGCCCTCTCCTGAGCCGGTGGAAAATCTAGAGACTGAGGCTATATTATCGCTTCTAGAAAAAGGCTACATAGTTATAGCCTCAGGAGGTGGGGGTATACCTGTTATAGATAGCGGAGGAGGTGTTATAAAGGGGGTTGAGGCAGTAGTTGATAAGGATCTAGCATCAGCTCTACTTGCCCTTAGAATCGGCGCTTCTAAACTAGTTATATTAACAGATGTGGACTATGTATATATAGACTATGGAAAGCCCACCGCAAAACCGATAAAGAGGATAAAGGCTGATGAGGCCATCGAGATGGTTGAAAAAGGCTTGTTCCCTCCAGGCTCTATGGCTCCAAAGGTTAAGGCGGCAGCTATATTCACGAGATCTAGTGGGAGGAATAGCCATATAGGACATTTAGATGAGGCTCTAAACGTTTTTCAAGGAACATCAGGTACTGTGATAGAGCCTTACTGACCTCCTCCGCCTTAAGGAGGCGAGGCTCTCAGTTGTAACTATTGCCTTTGAGTGTTTAGATGCTATGGCAACATCACTCTACATTAGAACCCCCTACTCCTAGTATTAGGAGGGATAGAATTTCTCTAGAGGATTAAGAGTATAAAAGCGTTCAAGCAATTTATCAATTAGTACTCTGTGAGACGACGGTGCGGATTTTGAAGTTCCCCCTGGATCATGTATGTATAAAGACAGGTATATTGTGTCCTAGGTGTCAGAAGCTAGTATCATCAGGGGCTATAAAGGATTTCGAGGTTGAGGTTATGAGGAGGCTTATCGATTTAGAGGAAGATCAGGAGCTGAAGAGATATATGCAGAATCTAAGCTATGTTAAGGCATATAGATTTGAGGACTCAATAGTAGTTTTGATCCAGAGAAGCGGTGATGTACCACATGATATTTACCAAAGGCTATCAAGGATTTTGAGTGAGAGCCTCAAGGCTAGGGTGAGAGTTATAAATGGATCATCGAGGGATCTTAAGAATATAGCATCACAACTTCTATTCCCCGCCAGGATCCTCGGTATAAATATCGTGTGGCTCCCAAATGGAACAAGCTTTCACGTGTTAAGAGTGTCTAAGAGGGATCTTAGGTATATATCGATCCCCATAGAGGCTGCGGAGAAAATATTATCGCTAATAATCGGCTCCGACGTCCAGATTAGGGGAGAATAGCTTTTCCGAATAGATTTTAAATATTTCTCTTAATAGATTTGTAGCATATCCCCCAGGATCTAGGCAGAACCAGATAGCACCGAGATCAGGGTCTAGTAGATCTATCTTTATGGGGAGTATTAGAGGCCTTTTAATACTAGATCTAATCTCAGGGATACATGGTTCTAGACCTAATGATCTAATTGATGATACATACATATCTTTATATTCTCCCACTATATCTTTGAAGGATAGCTTTTTTCCAGGGATCTGGAGTCCGTATAACCTCGATCTTAAAAACATCTCGCCCTCTACGAGCTGCAATCCTAACCCATGTTTTTTCCATCTATAGCTGATGTAGAGGTTAAATAGGTATGAATATGCTGCTGATATATATAGATCAATATACTCCCTTGGGACACTTTTTATAGCCCTTACTACGTCTCTGCTATTTAGATACTCGCTACATACCCTTCTCTCTATATGCATCCATCTAGGTGCTGAATCTAAGATCTTTCTACATGTTTCGAGTGTTTCTAATATCATCTCACCTGTAGATCTATTACCTGGGGGTTTACCATTTACTAGAGCATAGATCGCTTTTTCAAGCTGCTGGCATAGTAGTGCTAACCCTACTACATGTGTTATTGGCCTCAATACACCGAATCGCTGGTAAGAGTAGTAGTTCGGTATATACCCGTACTCTGATATCTTATATAGGATCCTAAGTAGATCTTTCCCAGCACCTCGCCCTATAATCTCTCCTATGTTGATCTTAAAGCAATTACCCATAATATCTCCTCTCTTGGCATGCCTTGATGTAGTTCCTACTAAGATTGCCTCTAAATCTCTGTCTGATATATAGGTTATGATGCTCTTTGGTTCTTCAACCATAATGGCTTGATATGTGCTTGCCCTTGCATCCTTGAGCCCATAGTATGATATCTTCTTTGGTCTGAGATATCTTCTCAAGATCTTTATTGCATTATATGTGTCAATACCTCTTTTTATGAGGAGGTAGACGAGTATGTTACCACGATCTGGAGGAGGCCTTATCGGAGGTCTGAGGATTCCCATCTCTCTTGTGTATTCATATACATAGAAATTATGTTGATCTAGGGGTTTAAGCGGTATGAGGGGCTCTTCATGTGTCATATAGCATTCCATTCCAAGCATTAGATCTAACCTGGATCTAGATTCTATACATTCAATACCACTCATAGAGTGTATCCTCAGGTGTATCTGAGAATTTATGATCTAGTATAGGCTTAGCCCACCAGTAATTCTATCTATAAGCTCTGATGGTGCAGGGCCTAGTCCAACTGCTGTTAGGGTTCCTGGTTCTAGCTCTGTTCTTCCTGCATCTCTTACTAGAGAGCAGGGGAGGCCCTCCTCTTTACACCTATTATAGATCCTGATTAAGTCCTCTTCACCTCCTCCTCTTACAACCACCTTTTTCATTCCCTGTTCTCTCCATATATCTAGCCATTCTCTACATTTCTGGCTCTCCATACATATAAGCACTGCCTCTACAGATGCATGGGCTACTTGAACTGCTAGTTTTCCTGGGCTTATTTTTAAATCTGTCCTCACAGCTATAACCTGTTTATACTCTCTCACAGCCATTCTATCCATATCGCTAAACACCGAGCCTTCATGGGATCTTTTTGAATGCTTCCCTCAGCTTCTGCCATGTGGATCGTAGATCTTCTGGAAGCACCTTCGCACCTCCTGTTATTGGCATGAAGTTTGTATCGCCACTCCACCGAGGAACTATATGTACGTGTAGATGTCCCTCAACCCCTGCTCCAGCGACTCTTCCGAGATTCACGCCTATGTTATAGCCATGTGGTGAGTATACCTCTCTAAGGGCGGCTATGCTTTTCTTAATAGCATTTATTAGATCTAATGCCTCTGCATCATCCAAGGATTCTATATCACCTATATGTCTATATGGGGCTACCATGACATGTCCTGTGTTGTATGGGTATGAGTTTAGTATTACGAAGACCTTTTTAGATCTATAGACTATATATGTATCCTCATCATTCCCAGCTATGGCTTCGCATAGGAAACACCCCTGCATACGATCAGCGCTTTTTATATAGCTCATCCTCCATGGAGCCCATAGCCTGTGCATTGAGGCCACCTATAGTATAGCTATTGCTTCAATCTCTATAGGTGAATCTCTGGGGAGCTTTGAAACCTGGATAGTTGTTCTAGCTGGGTATGGGGGTTTGAAGAACCTCTGGTATATATCGTTGAACTCCTGGAACTTAGAGAGATCTGTTAGGAAGGCTGTTACTTTCACTATATTCTCTAGATCGCCGCCTGCCTCCATAACAATTGTTCTTATGTTATTTAGAGTTATCTCAACAGCTTTTGAAAAAGGCTCTCTTATGAGCTCACCGGTTACAGGATCTATTGGAAGCTGGCCTGAAATAAATAGGATCCTCCCAGATGCTATAATGCCCTGGCTATATGGGCCTGCAGGTTTAGGAGCCTTTCTACTTTCAACTATTTTCTTCTCCATATTACCCACCAATTCGTTGTTCTTAATTGCAATATATAAGGTCTTTGCGGCTGAGGATCCATTATTCTAGATCGAAGGGGCTGAGGTTTCGTAAAGTAATTTAAGCTCTAGAAGATCAGGATATAATGGGTTAGAATATGAGTGTGACCTTCGCAGAGCTAGGCGATCTAAGGGTGGGAAGTCTCTTGGTAATAGATGGTGAGCCATGCAGGGTTGTGGAGATCTCTAAGGCTAAAACAGGTAAGCATGGATCTGCAAAGGCTCATGTAGTAGCTATATCGATAGTCTCTGGGATTAAGAAGACGCTCGTTGCCCCTGTAGATACGAGGGTTGAAGTACCTATTGTTGATAAAAGGGTTGGCCAGATCCTAGCGGTTAGTGATAAGAGTGTGCAGGTTATGGATATGGAGACGTTCGAGACATTCGAGACAGAGCTTCCTAAAGATGAGGAGCTTGTGAAGAAGCTAGCACCTGGTAAGGAGGTAGAATACTGGGTTGTAATGGGTAGGAGGCTTATTATGAACGTTAGAGGCTAGAGCTTTGAAGTCTCTAGAGAAGATAAGAGAAGCGGTTGTGAAATTTATAAGGGGCTCTGATCCGTATGAGCAGGCGGTAGATTTTTTTATTAAGGAGCTCCAGAAAAACCTGATCCAAGCAGATGTGAATGTGAAGCTTGTATATGAGTTAAGCAGTAAGATCAGGAGCCAGGCTAAATCCTCAGAACCTCCCCCAGGGTTTTCTAGAAGAGATTGGTTTATAAAAATAGTTTATGATAACCTTGCAGAGCTGTTCGGAGGCGATAGAACGCCGAGCATAACTCCTCAGAAACAGCCATATGTAATCCTCATGGTAGGGGTTCAGGGATCTGGTAAGACAACCACATGTGCTAAGATCGCTTATTTCTATAAGAAACAGGGGTATAGACCCTGTTTAGTGGCTGCAGACACATATAGACCTGGTGCATATGAGCAGTTAGCACAGCTAGCATCACAGGTCGGGGTTCAGATATATGGTGAGCCAGGCTCCAATGATCCCGTGGGGATAGCTAAGAGAGGGGTCGAGTTTCTCATTAAAAAGGGATGTAATATTGTAATAGTGGATACAGCGGGGCGCCATGGATATGGCTCCGAACAAGCCCTTATAGAGGAGATGAAGAGCATAGCAGATGCTATAAAGCCTGACGAGGTTATGCTTGTTATGGATGCTACGATAGGGCAGAGGGCATATGATCTAGCAAAGAGATTCCACGAAGCAGTACCCATAGGATCTATAGTAGTTACTAAGCTAGATGGAAGCGCGAGAGGAGGCGGAGCTCTCTCAGCTGTAGCAGCTACTGGGGCCACGATCAAGTTTATAGGGACTGGGGAGAAGATAGATGAGATAGAGGTCTTCAACCCTAGAAGGTTTGTTAGCAGGATATTGGGTTTAGGAGATATAGAGGGTATAATAGAGAAGTTCAGAGCATTAGAGGAGAGTAAAGAGCTGGAGAAGAGACTAGGAAAAGCTATAGCTACTGGAAAAATAACGCTAGCAGATGTCTATGTGCAGCTGAGAAGCATTATGAAGATGGGCCCATTGGTTAAGATCCTACAGATGATACCAGGAATATCCACGCTGATGCTGGGAGAAGAGGAGATAAGGGTTGGTGAGGAGAAGATGAGGCGTTGGATACATATAATGGATTCCATGACATATGAAGAGCTAGAGAACCCCAAGATCATCGATAGAAGCAGAATGAGGAGAATAGCTATTGGAGCTGGTGTGAGTGTTGATGATGTAAAGGAGCTCCTAGCATATTACGAGAACCTCCAGAAAATGATTAAGGAGGTTAGGAGGAGAAGGATCCCATTGCTAAAGGGTCTCTTAAAAGGGGAGTCAGGGAGTGAGGGTGCATAGGCCGAGGATCAGAGTAGTGTTGGTAGGGATCGAGGGCTCTATAAATCTCGGCATGGTGGCTAGGCTATGCAGGAACTTCGACGTCGACGAACTCTACCTAGTAGATCCAAAGGCTTCTATAAATGAGGAAGCATATAGCTTTGCTGCAGGGGGTAGAGAGTATCTTGAGAAGGCTATCATAGTTAACAGGCTTGAGGAGGCATTATTAGGATCCGATCTAGTTGTATGTACATCATCTATAGTGAGGGAGAAAAGCGATCCTCTTAGACAGCCTATGGAGTTAGAGCAGTTCCTAGAGGTTCTAGAAGGTAAGAACCTAGTATCTATAGTATTTGGTAGAGAGAGCACTGGTTTAACTAGGAAAGAGCTAGAGCTATGCAACATATATCTCCATATAATGGCTAGCGCGGCATACCCTACACTTAATCTATCACATGCGGTAGCTATAACGCTATATTCGATCTTTAAGAAACTATCTAGCAGATCATCGATCGACGTTGTTGAATACCCCTCTAGCGAGGATTACAAGGTGGCTTTGAAATATATTAAGGAGGCCTCTGAGCTTACCATGAATGATGAGAGGCAGAGGATCTCAGCTATAAAAAGTCTCGAGAGAATTATATATAAATCGAACCCAACTAAGATGGAGCTCTCATATTTTATACTTCTTCTCAGAAGGCTTCTCAAGAAATATATGATCCAAGAGGAGGGGGTTCGATCAGCCGATCGACCCTAAATCACCGATCATCCTATGTCGGCATCATCATTATCCCTTTTGATTTACTAGCTCTTCAACCTCAATCCTATATGCCTCTGGAAGCTTGCTTTCAGCCCTTCTCAGTGCCTCTTTAGCTTTTTCAATATCTTTCTCATTATTTACATACACAACCATGATCTCGTCACCGGGAGAGGTTATTGCTGCGACACCAACAGGCTTTCCAAATGCAAGTCTCATACCATCTTGAAGTCTATCAGCTCCTGCAAAGGCTAGCATCTTATTCTCTCTGAGCACATGGTGAGGATATTTCTTAACTACTAAGAAGAAGTTGGCCTCACCAACACTTGTAGATAGATATCTATGTGCAGCTACACGTGCAGCCTCAAGAGCATTATGCCTTATAACGCACTTTGTTGTAGCTATTAGTTTAACAGCATATCTATATACCCCCTTTGGATTCCCCATAGTATATTTCGTTATCTTTGGTGGCGGCACACCCTGTATATATTCCTTCCTAGTATATGGTGGCTTCTCCTGCTGCGTATAGCATCTAGCCGGTCTTAGCGGCATATCTCTAGCACCACCTTTCATAAGTATTGTTTAAGGCTTTTTATAAATTAATGTGTATTCCTAGAGATTCCTAGAGAGATATTTATTGAGTAGCTCTAACAGGCGCTCGATCTTATGCGGCCTTAAGCTAACCCCATATTCCCTCTCCTCAGAAACTAGATCTACATAGAGCTTCAAGAGCTCGGACTTCAAGCCCATAAGAAAGTTTTTTAAACCACTAGGATCATAGGATTTCTCTATACCACATACGAGAGCATCGGATATAACTTCTAATATTAGAGAAAATCTATATGGAAGCTCTCTAGGAAGATCCTCAAAATCGGGGATCGGTTCCTTAGGTGTTTCGCTGCAAGACTCGGTATAGAATTTTTTAATGATCTCATATGATCCCTTATCCCATGTAGATCTCCATATAACCTCTCTAAGAGAACCTAACATATAAAAGCACCTCACTCTTAAAAATATTGTTTATAAAGATTTAAATAAATTAGGTCATCCCCAGACAATCTCTTTATCTTATTCATAGCTTTCTCCTAATGACCATAGATCTGCAGGTTGATTTTTGAACCTTCATAGGGCTTAGATGTTGTGGAATGCTCTATTACAGATCTCTACATCCATTAATAGATCTTATATGTTGCTCGGTTTAAAAGAAGATTCTGTAGTTATCTAGTAAATAGCTAATCTCGATCTTTCTAATGCTTTTATCATAGTGAAGTGAAGTAATATTGGGGTTTTCAATATGGATACAGAATTTGTTGCCATATCCCTCGGCATATATATAATAGTCTTAGTACTTTCTATATATTTCGTGTTAAGGAGAGTAAGAGAGTATGGAGGTTTGAAGATTCTCATAAGAAAATTTCTAATGATTGAGAGTAAACATATTAAAAGATTTATTATAGATTATCTCTTGCAGGGGAGGTTCTTCAGATGGGGAGGTGAGCCTATCGTAGAGGGGATCTTTAGGGGTTTTGCACTATATTCATATCTATTGATCATGGTTTTAGCCCTTATATATGAGGTAGTATTATTGATGGGCTTGACTACCTACTATGTAAACGCGATATTGCAAATTATATTCTATATAGGTTTAGTGGCTCTCATCTCTGGCATTATTATTTTAATCGAGATGAGGCCTAGAAAGAGTGGGAGAAGCTGGCTTCTAGAGATGGGAGTAAGGGATCTTCTATATATATCTTTAATCCCGATTATAGGGGCTATGGCTATTCTAAGCCATATTTATAACAAATATATCATTTATGTTACCCTCCCACTCTCATCAATGCTCCTTCTACTTACACCCTTTACAAGGTTTTGGTATAATATATCCTCTGCCCTTAATATATTTTTGAGGGAAGAGAGACATCCAGGTAGACTTCCAACACCATTTAAGTTAAGCGAGTTAAGCGAGAGTGCTATAGAAAATATAAAGGTCGGCATTGGTCTATTTAGAGATATAGATGTTCTCGGCCTTATAAATCTTGACTCATGTGCAAACTGTGGGCTATGTGATAGCGTATGCCCAGCATATGCTGTTAACAGACCTCTATCTCCAAGGCAGGTTGTGCTAACCCTTAGAAAAGGGGCTAGAGAGTATCCTGACAAACAGGTTGTTGATCTGCTTAGCGATGATGTGTTCTGGTCATGCACCACTTGTGGGGCATGTGTGGAGGTATGTCCCATGGGGGTTGATCATGTGCCGTTCATCATAGATGTTAGGAGATGGCTTGTATATAATTCTAGGCTAGATGCTAAGAAGATAGCGTTGATAAGCAATATAGCTCAGAGTGGTAACAGCATCGGTCTACCTAACTATGATAGACATAAGTGGATCAGAGATCTAGGAGTTCCAACCATAGAAGAGGCAAAGGACTATGAGTATCTCCTATGGGTAGGCTGTATGGGGAGCTTTGATGAAAGGGCTAGAAATATCATACGATCTTTCATAGAGGTCTTGAGGGAAGCTGGTGTAAGGATAGCCGTGCTAGGGGATCAAGAGCTATGCTGTGGCGATCCCTTAAGAAGGATCGGGGAGGAGAGCAGGTTCCAAGATATAGCTCTAAAGAATATTCAGCTTTTAAAGAGCCTCGGTGTCAAGAGGATCGTTACTATATGTCCGCATGGATACAATATATTTAAGAATGAATATAGAGACATAGATCCCAGTTTTGATATTGAGGTGCTCCACCATTCACAGCTATTAGCAAAGCTGATAGAAGAGGGTAGGATAAAGCCTGGGATAAAGATTGAGGGGCCTGTGACGCTTCACGATTCATGCTATATAGCTAGGATCAATAGGATTGTGGATGAGCCAAGAAAGATAATCAGGATCTCGAGTAAGGAATATAGAGAGGTGAGAAGAAGTGGTTTTAGAACCTTCTGCTGTGGTGCTGGAGGTGCTAATTACTGGTATGATGTTCCAGAAAGAAAAAGAATATCTGTTGAGAGGGTGGAGGAGCTTGTATCAACAGGATCCAAAGTGATAGTAGCTGAATGCCCATTCTGTATAGCGATGCTTGAAGATGCATTGAGAAACCTGGGTCTCGATAAAAGTGTTAGAGTAAGAGATCTATCTGAGATCCTAAGGGGAGGTGCCTAGCCCTGGACTATATACCGTTCCAAGCTAAGGTCATAAAGATCTTGATGGAGAGGTATAAGAATCCCTTAGGGGCTCCTAATAATATATGCTATAAATGGGCTCTAGATCTTGGATTGAAGAGGGGAGGCGATACAATACTCTATACCGGGTGTCTCTATCAGCTTATGTCATATGCGGAATCACTAGTAAGGCTATATGAAAGGCTGGGTAGATTTGGGCGAAATGCTGCCCAGATGCTTATTAAAATTTCAGAGAGAGCTTTAGCCTGGCTAATAGCAAGATTTATAGCACTAGATAATGATGTATATAGCTATTCTGTGAGAAGTCTTAGAGGCGTAGTTGAGATTCTTAGGAGAAGTGGTGTTGAGTTTGGATATCTATATGAAGGTGATATATATTCAGGAATATATCTATATGAGCTGGGTCTAGAAGAGGATTTTGCTAGGCATGCCCAAACCGTTTATAATATATTTAGGAGCGCAGGTGTTAAAAAGGTGATAACTGTAGATCCGCATACAACATATGTATTAAAGGAGATCTACCCAAGATATATAGATTCATATCAGCTAGAAGTCTTTCATTATCTAGAAGTGATTAGAGACGCTGTGGGGGCGAATATGAAAAAAGCGAATATGAAAAAAGATTCTTTTCATCGCTATAGAAATCCTCCTGTGATCCATGATTCCTGTTATATGATGAGAAAGCTGGGCCTCTACAAAGTTGTGAGAAGAAGCCTCAACAACATACGCTATATAGAGCCTAGAAGGACTGGGGTTAACACGCTATGCTGTGGAGGACCTATAGAAGGTATATCTCCAGGGCTAGCTCTTAAAGTAGCTGTTAAAAGGGCTGAGGAACTAGCTTCAACGGGCTCTCAGAGGGTCATTGTTATGTGCCCCATATGTTATGTGAATCTTAAAAGAGCCTTTGCTAGGCTTAGATATGAAATAGCTATAACAGATATTTCAGAAGAGATCTTAAACGCAACCTATTAGGAGCTTTCTCAGGCCTTAGAGGGCAAGATTTGCTAGAACTTTTAATAGATTCTTCCACCTACTTGGGCTCACATTAATATAAAAATATATTGAAGCTAAAACGTAGATCTAGTTCTATGTTAGGATATACATGGGTAACACGTTCAAGGCTAGATGTAAGATTAACGAGCTGGAATATGTCCCGTAAATCCTATCTTTAAAGTATAGAAATAGGGCTTAGCATAGGGACATAGGGTTCTTCTTAGTTTTTTCTGCCTCAGTGTTTATATACCTAATTCTTGAATATAGCATTTATTACGAGGCTGCAGATATTGGTATCGATTGAGGAGGTTGAAAAGCACTTAGGATCTAAGGTAAGGGATCCATATGGAAGGGTATTAGGGATATTATCATCCATATATTCTGAAATAGATGGTAGCGTAACTGGTGTTGAAGTGCTGAGAGAGGATGGATTACTTCTTAGCATACCTTCAGAGAGGATTAGTGTTACATCGGATGGAATAGTAGTTATACCTGAGTGGAAGATCGAGGCTATAAAGGTTGAGCAGCAACTTGATAGGGCTAGGAAGAGATCTAGAGCTCTTGAGGATCTCTATTCTTCTAAAGAGATAGGATCCCAGGCCTATGAGGAGATTAAGAAGAGCTTAGAGGCGACTCTT
>JAWAXC010000065.1 GCA_038897115.1 Sulfolobales archaeon
GGAAGGCTTATCTCTATATCGAGGAATGAGATCGCTGTAGCCTCTGAGGGATATGCATATATACTTAACAAAGGCCTTATCTCCTATGTTAGACTCATAGGTTAACATTTATATAGCCTCAACCACTTAACCTTTTCCTGGGACATGCTTGCCACGGGTGCCTACTAAGCTAGTGACATGGGAGGAGATAGTTGAGTGGAGCAGGGGTCTCGCAAATATTATAAAGAGAAGCGGTTGGAGACCCGATGTAATAGTTGCTATTGCAAGGGGAGGCTATGTACCGGCTAGGCTTCTATGTGACTTCCTAGGTGTTGAGAACCTCCTCTCGATCCAGAGCCAGCACTGGACAGAAGCTGCCAAGGCTGAGGAGAAGGCAGTGCTTAGATTCCCATATATTGTGGATATGAGTGGGAAAAAAGTGTTGCTAGTAGATGACATAGTAGATACTGGTGACACTGTAATGCTTGCAGAGAAGTTTATAAGGGAGAACTGGAACCCATTGGAAGTCAAGATAGCGGTCCTCCAATGGATAAGCCCTATAGCTAAGATCAAGCCTGATTTCTACTATATAGAGGTGAAGGAGTGGGTGTGGTTCCAATATCCATGGACACGGCTTGAGGATGTTACATCCTTCATCAAAAGAATGATTCATGAGGAGGCTAAAAGCGGTAAATCAGTATGGACATTCGAGGATATAGTGAATAGCTTTAGAGAATGGTATGGTATAGATGTAGATAGATACTTCTATGAAGACGCCTTAGAAAATCTAGTGGAGAGGGGATTTCTAATCAGGAAAAACGGTCTCTATATATATAGGGGGAGTACATAGAATAGCTAAGTATTAAACCGCTCTATACTAAGTATTAATCGATATTTTAGAGGGAAAAGCTATATTCAATTAGGTGGTTATGTGGGAGAGGAGGCTATACCAGCAACCATCATAGAGAATACCGCATACAGGGGTTATAGGATTATAAAGCTCAAGCCCCAGAGGCAATTCATATTCTCTCCAGGACAAAATGCTGAATTCGAAATAAGCCAGAGTATATGCAGAGAATGTGGTTCTAAGACATTTTCAATAGCATCGAGCCCAACAGAGGGTTTCATAATGTTTGCAACCCTTGTAGAGGGTAGAGAGAGCCTTTATAAGAGGACATTAGAGAAGATGCGCCCTGGCGATGAAATCATTATCTGGGGACCCTACGGACATTTCACACTTGAGAAAGATGCTGGAGAGATAGTTATGATATTTCATAGCATAGGGGTTACCCCTATAAGATCTATGATCGTATATTCCTCAGAAACAGGATCCGATCTGAGGATCCTAGCTATCCATATTGATGAAAAGGGGGATTTCCTCTTTAGAGAGGATCTAGAGAACGCTACTAAGAGAAACAAGAATATAAGGGTTTTATGGAGGAGAGAGATGTTAAAGGCTTCGGAGATAAGTGAGCTGGTTAGAGATCTTGAGAAGCCTATATTCTATATATCGGGGCCTCCTCAGAGGGTTAGAGATATCATCTCTATATTGAGAAATGCTGGTGTAGAGCTCTCTAGAGAGAGGATTAAGGTGGAATCTTTCACTGGGTATTAGGAATCGTTGTGTAATAGCCTTATATAGCTTCAGGATCATGTGAGAAGCCATGGAGAAGATTAGTGAAAAGGGGAGGAGATGTAGTTGGGTAGATATATATAGATCTCTGGAATCTATAAGCACAGAAGATCTTATGAGAGAGCGTGGAGTAGCTGAAATAATAGCTTCTAAAAGATTATTGAAGATCACATCAGGAGATCTAATAATCTATCTCGTTGGTGTTGGTTCTCATATCCACATGGTCTTGCCGAGAATGTATTGCAGTTGCATCGATTTCTCGATAAATGTTGCTTCAAGATGTCTAAAGCCTTTTTGTGTTCACCTAGCAGCTGTAGAGCTTGCTGAGAGGAAGAAATTTTATAGAGAGATATATTTAAAAGGTGATGAGCTTTCAAAAATCATAGCATCTATCTTAGAGGGGGAGGTAAGCCCCTATATCTCTATTTAGATACCCTCTCAGAAATCCTTATCATTAGTAACACGGCTAGGCTTAGAAGGAATAGGGTTGCCGATGCTGGGAGAGCAGCTGCTAGCCCCTTCGATTCAAATAGATCCCATATTAGAACTGGGGCAGGCTTGACCCCTTGGAAAGGAGGTGTTAAGATGTAATACGCAACTATAGCTACGGAGCCGAACTCGCTTATAGATCTTGCAAGTGTTATGGCGAATGAATTCAATATAGATCTTAGGCTCATAGGGAGGACTATTAATAAGAATATCTTTACCCTGCTAATGCCTAGCGTTAATGCTGCTATCTCAGGCTGTGGATCCATAGATTTGAATCCACTAGCTAAGAACTTAACCATTATAGGGGTTGATACTATTAGAAGGGCAAGGATGAGGGCTAATAATGTATAGGATATATTCTCAACACCGAAGACCCTGAGCAATGGTGATAAGGGCCCTAAAGGCCCCATTAACACTAATATAGCTATCCCAACTAAGGGATGTGGCACCGATGTCGGAAGGTCTATAAGGGCTTCTACAAGATCAACACCTCGAAACCTATATCTCGCAAGATAATACGCAACAGGCGCTCCTATAACTAGTGCGATAGATGTTGCTATAACAGAGGCTATTATCGTTAGTGCTATCGATGATAGAACATCAGGTCCAAATGATCTAGAGGGGTTAGAGAAACCCCCAAAGGAACCCTCATAGCCTAGATATAATATGGGAAATGCCACTACAAATATAGTAATTATTATGAAGAACCAGAAGAAAAGTCTATATAACAAAATATTCACCCAAATAGATCTTTATCAGAGCCCCTTATCACAGGATTATCAATTGGTATAAGCCCGGCCCTCCTCATAATATCTCTACCCTTATCGGTTAGTAGATATGCTATAATTGATAATGCTGCCTCCCTATTCACAGCTGTCTTCGGTATCGTGACTACTATCTCTATAGGAGCGCCCCTTATCACGGCCCCAGTGCTTGTAGTGTAGTTAACCTTAGAATAGAAATCCCTTAGAGATAAATCTGATAGATCTAGCTGTTTGGGAAGCCTAGCATATTTAAGGTTATATAGAAGCGCCTCGTGTAGATATGTAAAGCTTATATCTATAGCACCTGTCTGTAGCTGAGCTACAAGGGCTGCAGCATCTCTTGTATACACAATCTTCCCAGCCTTCTGAAGCTCGTTGAACCTCGCCATATAGTATCCCTCATCACCCCAGAGCATGAGACCGGCTAATTTTAACATGATCAGGGTTCTATATCCCTGGGGCACATTATCGGGGTTTCCAAGACCTATTCTATAGTTGCCTGATAATACCTCATCGAAGAAGCTCTTAAGATCGTTTCTCTCAAGCATGTCTAATAGCTTTTTCACCTTACCCTCGCTAGCATTGCTGTATACAAACACCATGGAGGAGGTAGCAATAACTATATACCAGCTTGCTGTGCCATTGGGGATTAACACTTTCTCAACCACCTCTGAATCTATCGGTATAAATAGATCTGCTCTCTTACCAAGATCATTTATTTCCCTGGCAAGCTGAACAGATCCCTTAGCCTCATCATAGATAACATATCCAAGAGGGGCCATCACATCCTTTAGCATATCAACCATAGGCTTTAGAGTAGCTGCCTCTAACACATATACCTCTTTCTGCCTCTGCGCCGATGCCCCTTCAATGGTTTGAGTATAAGTTATCACCTTGGTATATACCGTAGTTACGTTTGACATAGAAGAACCCATTATACCTCCATGCTGACCTTGTCCAGGACTCTGGAATTGATATATATAGGGGGATATGATAACCCCTATGAAAAAGCTTAGAATAGCAACACCCAGTACTAATATGTAACTCTCTTTCATATATATCCCCGAGTCTCCTATGAAAAAGGGATATATATTTTCACATATTATTAATTAGGAGATGAATGTGAAGAACCTATCCCTAATAGGTATTGTTAAAAGATATAGCGGATTCATACTAAGAGTTGAGAGGCTAGATATAGAGGAGGCATCTGTAATCTGTATTAGAGGCCCTAACGGATCTGGAAAGACAACCCTTTTAAACATAATAGCAGGTGTTATCGAGCCTGATGAGGGTAGGATTATATTTAATGGTATAGATATAACTAGGACAGAGCCTGAGAAAAGAAGATTCCCACTTATAAGAGGGGAAAAAGATATATTCCCACATATGAGTGTTGCGAGAAACATCTCTATAGCTAGGAGGGTTGATAGGAAAGAGCTCGAAACGATCATGGAGATCCTTGGTATAGATGGTAGGATAGCTAGGAAAAGAGCTTCAGAGCTAAGCACTGGATGGAAAATCAGGGTGGCATTGGCGAGGGCTCTAGCATCAAACCCAAGTGTTATTCTAGTAGACGAGGGTTTTGATCACCTTGATAGCGAATATGTGAAATGCTGTTTAAAAAATATTGTTCGATATGCTAAAGAGAAAAAAATAACGATCCTAGCTGTTACACATAAGGATCTAGATATATGTGAGAAAACCATAATCATGAAAGAAGGCAATATAGATTCTATTATTGAAAAATATGCAGAGCAAAATATCTGATATTATTAGTTAAGAATTTTACACACCCTATGAGCAAAGCTAACCTTCCAGAATATATGATCTAACCTAGTATACAGAGGAATGAGAGAATAGTTTAAACCCCTACATAAAAATAATATATATGGCGGGGGTGCCCGAGCGGGTCAAAGGGGGCGGACTCAAGATCCGCTGGCGTAGGCCTGCGTGGGTTCAAATCCCACCCCCCGCACTACATAGCAGAATATGTAGCCGAGAACCTAATTAAAGATTTCTAAGGCTAAGCTAGAGCAAGAGTGTATAGAATAAAAATATATTAAGCCCAGAGAACCTAAGATCGCCGATATAAGCATGGCCCTCCACAGCTAATTATATTCTTCCTTAATATCTGGCATGCCCAAATTCACTGTAGTGTCATCTCATCTCCTCTCTACGGCTCTCTCTTGCTAGGGCTCTAGAAGCTAAAGTCTACAAGTACTCCTTGTTAGACAATCCTATAGATCTTAATAAACCTAATGCTATACTGTTATAGAAGTGTGTCTTTCGTGTAAAGCTGTGAATTTCCTACTTCTAATTCTATCTGTGATCAGAAGATACGTCTCCTTCCCAACCCTCTAGTGCAGGATTTCTGCTGGAGTCTCGAGGATCACCCCTTTGTAAGCGATACTCTACTAAGGATGGATTAGAAGATTAAAACCTAATCCCATCTTAAAAGGCGAGGGTTGATAATATGTTTATTGTAATTAATCGCTTTATATATTCTTTTCCACTAATTTATTATGGAGAAACCGTGGAAGGTATAGCTGATCTACCATTACACAGTGGTGCTGTTCCAGAGTGGCTATATAGATATATGGAGAGGCTTGGGAGAGCAATACTGAGGGTTTTGATCGAGGAATTCGGGGCTTCTGAGGTTGTAAGAAGATTCTCAGATCCTCTTTGGTTCCAGGCTTTTAATAATGTGATTGGAATGGATTGGGATAGCAGTGGATCTACAACTGTTGTGCTAAGGGTTTTGAAGAATGTGAGTTGGAGCGAGGATCTTGGTTTTCTTGTTATGGGCGGTAAAGGGGCGGAGTCGAGAAAGATCCCGGAGGAGAGTCCTGTCGCGGCGAAGAGATTAGGGTTGGGAGAGGAGTGGGGTAGAGAGATCCAGAGGATAAGCTATATAGGGGCTAAGGTGGATGGGGTTCTTCTACAGGATGGGCATAGCATCTATATCCATGGCATAATAGTCTCCTCAGATGGCTCTTGGACTATTATCCAGCAGGGGATGAATATCGATAGGGGCTATGCTAGGAGATACCATATATCTAGTGTATCATTTAAAAGCCTACCTCTAGATCCTCATGAGGGGGTTGCATCAAACGACATTCTAAAGCCTCTGAATCTCATGGATAGGGATTCCATGGAGACTATAAAGGCTATAGAGGATCTTGTATCCCAAGGGGCGTCAAAGATAATAAGGGATATAGCCCTTGTTGATGCATGTATAAGAGGTAGAAGGACTCTAATCGGAGACCCTTGTAAGGGTGTTAAAAGGGAGTTTTCCATAGGATATTATAAACCGGTGAGGATCGATAGATCTCTTATAAATACAATAAACAGGATCCAGTTGGAAGGGGCTAGAAAGATCATAGATCTCCTGGGGATTAGAGGTCTTGGACCAGAGACTATGAGAGCTCTAACACTAGTTGCAGACCTCATATATGGTTACACACCCTCTAATAAAGATGTGGTGAGCCACCCAATAGATCCTTTTAAATACTCATACGCCCACGGAGGAAAAGACGGTGTTCCATATAGAGTTAGAAGAGATCTTATTGAGAGAACAATAATAACCTTAGAAGAGGCTGTTGAAAGGGCTAAGCTAGGTGATAGGGAGAAGATAGAGAGTTTAAAGAGGATCTCCAGATTCTCATCTCTAGTCCTTGGCTATAAACCTTAAAACCATGCTTATTACATTCTATACAGCCTATATCTCTGGTGAGCTTTAATAGATATCTATATCGAAGCACTAGTGATCTTCGCAACAGGGTTCTTAGGAGGATTAATAGGAGCCCTAACAGGTCTTGGAGGGAGTGCGATTGCATCACCTATATTGGTTAACTATCTAGGAGTCCCTCTAAGGGTTGCTATAGGCTCAGGTATCATAGCAACGATAGCTAATAGCAGTACTAGTGGGGCTAGCTACCTAGCTAAAGGCCTAGCTAACCTAAGAGTCGGCTATTCCCTAGCTATAGCAACAATGCTGGGATCTATTATAGGTGTAACCATAAATCTATATGTTCCAACAAAAACCCTCTACATAATATTCGGGGTAGTATTGATGATAGCCCCCCTACCAGGCCTCTTCTCCAGAGGATCTGGTGGTGAGTTTGTGAAAAAATATAACGCCCAAGACCCAATATCAGCTAGGCTTGGACTTAGAGGAACATATTATGATGAGAGGAAAAGGGCTACAATAGAATACTACGGATCTAATTATATACTCTCATTCCTCTCAATGCTTGGCGCAGGAATAATATCGGGTATGCTTGGTATAGGAGCTGGGGCTTTCAAGGTCCTCTCAATGGACTATATATTGGGCCTGCCATTCAAGGTCTCAACCGCTACAAGCTCCTTCATGATAGGCCTTACAGCCACCTCAGGCGGGATACAATATATGGTGTTAGGATATACAGATCCCCTATTAGTAGCCCTTCTAGCTCCAGGGGTTATATTGGGATCATATGTATCGTCAAATATACTTAACAAGCTTACAAGCAGAGCCCTCAGGATCATATTTACAGCGGTTGTTTGGTTCCTAGGTATAAATATGATTAGCAGGGGGATCTAGAATATGAAGCAAAAACCCCTTGAGATGTTTGTGAACCTAATATTGAGATCCTCAGTTATACTCTCATTAATATTGATAGTAATAGGCCTTATAGCGCTCTTCATACGAGGATCAGCAGCAGAACCGGTAGGGGATAGTAGTGGGCTTAGATTTAGAGGTTTAAATATAGATAGAGCCTTCGAAAAAATAACATCTGGAGATCCTCTGGGGATATTATGGATAGCTATTGCATCGCTAATAGGGGGTGTGATAGCCTCCATAGCTGTGTCGGCATATAGAGCATATAGATTAGGGGATAAAGTCCTAGCAATTGTATCAATAATTTTAATTATAATAGTAATGCTCTCAGCAGCTATAGGCATCCTCTTTAGATCGCCGCACTAAAGCGATATCTTAAATAGTTAAAGATTTTAAAGGGGTTAGCTATGTTTTACCTCTTCTAGAAGATCTCATAGAGATAAACCCTGTCAAGGCTATTGAGATAGCTAGGATAATAGCTGTAGCTAGATGTAGATTTACGAAGAGTATCTGGGGAGATGTGTATATATGTAAGCCTAGAGAGACCTGGACTAGGGTTATCAATAGCGTTATAGCAGATGCTATTCTCAACCTAGTACTCCCTCTTTTAAAAGAATTATATGTTAGATAAGCCACCAATATGAGGCCTAGGATTCCTATAGATGCATGGATATCCCTTAGATAGTATAGCCTCTCAACATATAGTCCCAAGACGATCTGAAATACAACACCTATGCCTACTAACATACTCACTATCCCAACGACTCTCAAAGGGACACCATATTAAAGGATAAAAGCCCCTACATATATTATAAATATGGCGGGGCAGGATAGCGGGGTAGGGCAGCCAGGTAGCCCGCGGGGCTCATAACCCCGAGGTCGGTGGTTCAAATCCACCCCCCGCTACCAGATCCCCGCCACCAATTTTCTAACTATGTTTTTGGTTACTGATATATTGATGCCAAGAGCATTAATAATATTATTATAGGCTTTGCAGGATTAGTGGATTGGGTGGAATATACTGGGTAAGTGGGTGGTCACAGCCGCATGGCCATATATAAATAGCGTTCCCCATCTAGGCACGATATTACATCTACTCGGGGCAGATATAATGGCTAGGTTTCTAAGGATGTTAGGAGAGGATGTAATCTCTGTCTCGGGATCTGATGAACATGGCACACCCATAGAGGTTGAGGCTAGGAAGAAGAATATAGATCCGAGGAGGTTGACCGATGAAGCGCATAGCTATATAGTTAAGCTTTTAAGGAGGTGGAGAATAGAGCTTGACAATTATTCGAGAACAGAATCGGAGGTACACAAGCAATTTGTGAAGGAATTCATGTTGAGGCTTGAGAGTAAGGGCTATATATTTACGCAGAAGATGGTTCTTCCATATTGTGAGAGGGATAAGATCTTCCTCCCCGATAGATTCGTTGAAGGTAAATGCCCTAGATGCGGCTATCCCAATGCGAGGGGTGATCAGTGTGAGAACTGCGGATCTCTTTTAGACCCCCTAGATCTTATATCACCTAGGTGCGCGATCTGTGGCTCGAGGCCTGTCCTCAGAGAGACGATACATTGGTTTTTCGATCTTAAGAAGCTTGAAGAGCCTATTAGAAAATGGCTTGAGGGGAATAGAGGTCTCTGGGATAATGTTAGGAACTACTCGTTGAATTGGATCAAAGAAGGCCTTAAGCCAAGATCGATAACTAGGGATAATGAGTGGGGTATAGAAGCCCCTTTCAAAGGGGCTGAGAGGAAGACTATATATGTTTGGTTCGAAGCCCTTCTAGGCTATCTATCAGCATCTAAGGAGGTGCTTGAAAGAAGAGGGAGATCCTTTGAGGAGTTCTGGTATGATAGAAATACCAAGACCATATATTTCATTGGAAAAGACAACATACCATTCCATGCCGTGATTTTACCTGCGATGTTAATAGCTTCAGATGATAGATATCCATTGCCAGCTGTGATCTCATCGACGGAATATCTGCTCTATGAGGGTGAGAAGTTCAGCAAAAGCAGGAGGATAGGGCTTTGGGCTGATGAGGCTCTATATATATTAGAAGATCCTGATTACTGGAGATTCTCTCTAGTAAGGATGAGACCGGAGGAGAGGGATACCAATTTCAGCTGGAAGGAGTTTATAAGGATAGTTAACTCCGAGTTGAACGATGATATAGGGAACTTCATATATAGGGTTCTGAGCTTCATAGATAGATACTTCGAATCTAAAGTTCCAGAGCCAGGTGATTTCGATGATATAGATAGAGAGACGATCGATGGTGTTAAGGCTAATTACAATGGTTATATAGATAAGATGCTAGAGACAAGGATTAAACAGGCATCGGAGCATATATTAGAGATCGCGAGGATAGGTAATCAATATATAAATAGGAGAGCACCATGGGATGAGATTAAAAGGGATTATAGGAGAGCAGGAACAACTATGTATGTTGCAATAAATATCGTTGCTGTCCTAGCCCTCACCCTATATCCCATAACCCCTGGAGCTGCCCAGAAGATCTGGGCTATGATAGGCTTTGAAGAACCGATCGAGAGAGCTAGATATAGTAGGGATAATATATTTGTTGTCAACAGCGGCAGATCTATTGGGAGGCTTGAGGCTCCATTCAAGAAGCTGCCCCAGGACTTTCTATCTAGGATCGATGAGATAGTGGAGAATGCGAGAAAAAGGGCGCAGGAGGATAGGCCTTCATATCTTAGATTTTGATTACAAGGGCTTCTCAACAGAGATCTTTATTATACCGACCCCGATACTTTCAAGAGAGACACGATAGCCCAATCCCTCGAATAGACCTCTAACAAAGGTATATGTAAGCCTGGTTGTTAGTTCACTCTTACCAACCCCTACCAGCTTTATTTCCATTGAATTCTGTGAGTACTTCTCAACAGAGATCTCCCTTAATGCGAATACCTTCGAAGCCTTTGATACAGCGTCTATCAGAGATTCTATATCATCCTCATAATACCCCTTTATAATAGATGCTACCCTCTTACCCCAGCTCTCCATCTCACTATCTAGCTCCTTGATACACTGCTCACCACACATTGACGCCTTTCTAACGAGGCTCTCGAATAGCTCCATAGGAAGCACTATGGGATCTATAAACGAGGCTATCTTCATAACTGTTGTAAGCTTCTTCAGATCCCTTGGCATGAGCCCCATCTCAAGGAGATCTCCAGCAACACTGAGAGCCTCGGAGGAAAAGCTTGATAAAACAAGGTTAAATCTCCTTGCAAGCGCAGAGATCCTCTTAGCTATAGTATCATCCACAGCAACAGTGGTTCTAGGCATATACACCCCTATAAAATATTAGCAAGGATAATAATAAAATGTTATACTTTAGGCAGAAGGATAGCTACACCAACTTCTACTGCTTACTAACAATGTTTGGATTTACAACTGAAAGCCCCGCCCCTTGAGGGCGATGATGTTGTTAATGCCTATATGCTTGATGCAAGTACCATAGCTAGATGATGAGGCGATTAAGCATGACAACCAAGCCCCAGATGACTATAGATAGGGGCTAACAACCATAGCCCCAGCCTCCGAAAGGGGGATAGAGGTAATTGGCCGGAGACCGCCCGGGGCTAGGCCATGCGAGAGACCAGGGTGATCTACTATAGAATTGAAAGGGAGGAGGTCAGAGCCGAAGCCCTGATCTTAGCTGAAAGTATTATGCTCTATACCAGTTTCGAAGAATTTAGATATGGAAAGCCCGAAGGATATTATTTAGTTCCGAGGAGGTGCTAGAGGAAAACATATAACCCTAGCAAGGTTATGAAGATGAGGAGGGAGCGCTATTCTCCGGGGCACAGGATATAATAGGTTGGATTAAATCTATAGCTGAGAAATGGCAGTCTAGATGGGAGGCTGATGGTGTATACAATGCTGATCCATCTGATAAGAAGAAATTCTTCGTTACAGCCGCTTTCCCCTATCCCAATTCCCCAATACATATAGGGAATGCGAGATCCTATATCCTCGCAGATGTTATAGCAAGGCATAGAAGGACTAGGGGGGATAATGTCTTATATCCCATGGGCTTTCACTATACCGGGACACCTATACTAACTATGGCTGAATCAATAGAGGAGGGAGATCCCGAGCTATTAGATCTCTTTGTAAGCCTATATGGAGTTCCAAAAGATATAGCTGTGAGGCTTTCAAAACCCATAGACCTAGCCCTGTATTTCCATGGTGTTTCAAAGGATAGTATGAAGAAGCTGGGCCTTGGAATAGATTGGAGGAGGGAGTTCACAACAATAGATCCGTATTTCAGCAGCTTCATAAGATGGCAATTTGAAACACTTAGAGAAAGGAGATATCTGACAAGAGGAACCTATCCCGTTGGATGGTGTCCAAAGCATGGAATGCCTGTTGGGGGGCACGATACTAAGGATGATAAGGATCCCGAGGTAGGGGAGTTCACACTTATATTCTTCAAGGATCCAAGCGGTAGGATCTTCCCCGCAGCAACTCTAAGACCAGAAACGATATTTGGAGTCACTAACATCTGGATAAACCCTAAGGCTGAATATGTCGAGCTCGAGGTGAGAAGTGAGAGATGGATCGTGTCTAAGGAGAGCTATAGAAAGCTAGGGTTCCAGAGGAGAGATATAAAGCTCTTAAGATCCGTTGATCCTAAGGAGATCCTCTATAGCATCGTCGTGAATCCTGTAACAGGGGAGGAAATACCAGTGCTCCCCGCAGATTTCGTAGATCCTAAGACAGGTACTGGGGTGGTTATGAGTGTTCCAGCACATTCTCCAGATGACTATGCTGCCTATAGAGATATAATGAGATCGCCAGAGATCCCTGTAAAACCTCTCGAACCAAGAGCTATAATAAAGATCTCTGGGATCAAGGATCTCCCAGCTAAAGTATTTGTAGAGAAGCATGGGGCTAAGAGCCAGACCGATAGAGCAGCCCTTGAATCCGCTACGAAGGAGCTATATGCTCTCGAATACAGCTCTGGCGTTATGGACACAGGGCTTTCAAAGTATATTAGGGGTAGCGATAAACATATACTCTTAGGATTTGTAAGGGGATGGGTTGAAGGCAAGAGTGTACCAGAGGCTAGAGAGAATATAGCGAAGCTCTT
>JAWAXC010000066.1 GCA_038897115.1 Sulfolobales archaeon
TGATTTTCTGAGATACCTCAAAAGGGTCTCTCCAGGCGTTGGTGGCGAGATCCAGCTTACAGACGCTATCCAGCTAGCCATAGAGGATGGGAGGGATGTGAGGGCCCTAATATATGATGGCGAGTACATAGATATAGGCACTCCGGAGACATATCTAAGGGCTATGGAGCATGTTGTCAGGAGCCTCAGAGGCTGAGGAGGAGACTAGAAAGCTGATAGGGAGATGGAGGCTAGGAGGATCTAGAGTGCTTGTCACAGGATGCGCAGGCTTCCTGGGAAGCTGGCTTGTAGAGGCCCTGGTGGAGGGGGGAGCCGAGGTCACTTGTGTTGATAACCTATCAACGGGTTCTAAGGAGAATCTTGCAGGTGTGTTAAATAAAATCCGCCTCGTAGTAGGCGACGTGGCAGAGGCCCCAGGCGGCAGCTACGACATAGTGGTGCACGGGGCCTCGCTACCGTCTCCGGAGCACTATATGTCCAAACCCGTCGAAGCCATGCTACCAGACAGCGTTGGGCTTCTCCACATCCTGAGGATAGCCAGGGACTCGGGGGCCAGGGTGGTCTTCATGTCATCCTCAGAGGTATATGGAGATCCAGAGATTATACCGACGCCAGAGAGCTACTGGGGGAGGGTTAACCCGGTGGGCCCTAGAAGCCCCTATGACGAGGCGAAGAGATTTGGGGAAGCCCTGTGCATGGCGTTCCACAGGGAGTACGGGGTTGATGTGAGGATAGCCAGGATATTCAATACATACGGCCCCAGGCTAGACCCCTACTCCCCATATGCTAGGGTCGTCACCAGATTCCTTATCCAGGCTATTAGGGGAGAGCCCATAACAGTCCACGGGGATGGGTCTCAGACTAGGAGTTTTACATATGTTAGCGACACTGTAAGAGCACTGCTAACCCTGGTCACATGCGATAAATGCTCGGGCGTCTATAACGTTGGCTCTGAGGAAGAGATCTCTATAATGGATCTAGCAAGGCTTGTTAAAGAGATCACGGGATCATCATCTCCGATAGTACATCTAAACCCGAGGCCCGATGATCCCAGGAGGAGGAGGCCCGACATATCTAGGATCAGAGCCCTTGGGTGGGAGCCAAGGGTAGGCATTAGGGAGGGTCTGAGGCTCACCTATATATGGCTGAGGGGGAGAGTTGGATGAGGATCTCGATATTCGGGCTGGGATACGTGGGGGTAATACATGCTATAGGACTTGCATATCTGGGGCACAGGGTTATAGGATATGATATCGATAGGGAGAGGGTTGATGCTATTAGAAGAGGGGTTCTACCCATATATGAGCCTGGCTTGGAGAGGCTTTGGAGGGAGGCTAGGGGATCCATCGAGGTCTCCGAGGATCCTATAGATGCTGTTAGGAGAACAGAGATCTCGATGATCTCCGTGGGGACTCCGAGCGCCCCAGACGGCTCTGCAGATCTTAGATATGTTAGGGAGGCTGTAGAGACAATAGCTATGGGTATAAGGGGTAAGGGATCTAAACACCTAGTTGTGATCAAGAGCACCGTGCCTCCCGGAACAACGGCATCTATGAAGAGACTCCTCGAGGATCTGGGGCTCAGATATGGCTTCGAATTCGACATAGCCATGAACCCTGAGTTCCTCAGAGAGGGCTCAGCTGTTGAGGATTTCCTAAGGCCTGACAGGGTTGTGATAGGCGTGTGGAGCCCCTGGGCAAGGGATATGCTTCTAGAGCTCTACAGCGGCATCGATGCTCCAAAAATAGTTACAGATCCCACGACAGCTGAGTTCGTTAAATATGTCTCAAACGTCTTCCTAGCCCTCAAGGTGAGCTTCTCAAACGAGGTGGGAGATCTCTGCAAGGCGATGGGGGTTGACAGCTATGAGGTGTTCAGGATAGTGGGTATGGATAGGAGGATTGGGCAGAGCTTCTTCAGATCAGGCCTCGGCTTCGGAGGATCATGTCTGCCCAAGGATCTAAGGGCATGGATAAGATTCGCAGAATCCCTAGGACATAGAGCAAGAATAGCCGAGGCAGCATATGAGGTCAATAGGGAGAGGCCTTTCAAAGCAGTATCACTCCTGAAGAAGCATCTGGGGAGCCTGAGGGGTAGGAGGATAGGTGTACTGGGACTCTCATTCAAACCAGGAACAGACGATATTAGGGAGTCTAGGGGCATAGAGGTGGCAAGGCTCCTACTAGAGGAAGGGGCAGAGGTATATGTTAACGACCCAGCTGCTATGGAGAAAGCTAGAAAGATCCTAGGGGACTCGGTTAAATATATAGAGAACCCCCAAGAACTATTAAAAAACGTTGAAGCCGTTATCATAGCAACCGAGTGGCCAATATATGAGAAGCTCGACTATAGAGAAACCATTGTGATAGATGGTAGGAGGATAGAAAAGGCAAGAGAGGCAAAGATCTATGAAGGGCTTACATGGTAAAACCACTAAACAAATCCACTGCAGATACTAAGCAAACCCAGGTTAAGCGGTTTCTGACCTTCTCCACTCTAAAATTAGGTTTTCAGCTGTAAACTAGGACACAGCTATACACGTATTACAACCGATAGCCTCCTTAGGGAGCGGAGAGGAGGCCGGGGCTTTAGAAAACCTCTAATTTATTGCAGGGGCTAGGGGAACAAGAGCTTTATTAGCTTACAATTATATATGTATATACGGTGTATATACCTGGGGGATCTCTTTTCTGTCAGGATCCCTCGTGAGCTGAGAGAGAAGATGAGAAGATACAAGCATATAAACTGGAGCGAGGTTGTTAGGAGAGCTATCCTAGAGAAAATAGCGGAGGAAGAGAGAAGAGATAAGAGGCTGAAGGCTGCTGAGGTGATGGATAAGATTAGAGAGGATATTCTGAAGACCTACGGACCTACAGACTATGACTCCTCAGAGGCGATAAGATACTGGCGAGACGCGAGGAAGCAGTTGTCGATGCCAGCGTAGTAGTGAAGTGGTTTGCACCAGAGAGAGCTTATGAGAAAGCCCTTAAACTCAGAGATATGCATGTGAGAGGAGAAGTGACGCTACGTGCTCCAGAACTGGTCTTATATGAAATAGCTAACGCACTAAGATTTAATAGAGTTTATAGATTTAGTGTTGAAAACAATAATAGAAGCCGTGAAAAGCGTTATAGATTTAGATATAGTATATGAATGCGACATAGAGGTGTGGCGTATAGCAATAGAGCTGTCGTTTAAAATAGATATCAGCGTCTACGACGCGGTATACGCGGCACTATCGGTTAGCAGGAAGGCTCCATTGGTGACAAGCGATAGAGAATTGCATAATAAACTAAAAGGACATATGAGCATAATCCTGCTAGAGGAGCTTTAAAGCACCTCTTCTAAGAAACCTATAAAGACTCTAAAGCTAGACACAAACCTTCCGGCCTCTGAGAAGAGAGGCTGGCATCACTATTGATAAAAAGATGTTTATCAATAGATCTTTATAAATCATCGATAATAGAAAGCTATAAAGCTTTATCTAGTTTTCTGTTTTCCCACTCAAATTTTTTGATTCATGCAGTGGTTATCGGAGGGTGCAGCTTATATCGATCTGAGGGGTGTTTTTATCCTTATGGTGTTGATCCTCTGTTTCTGAGGTTTCATAAACGCTCTTATAAAATCCTCTCTAAGCTTTGTACCAATCCCAATAGCAACTATATCTACATTAAATGGCGGTGAGACCTCCTCAACAGCATCTAAATAGACATCATAGTCCCTAGGATTTCTAGTGATAACAAGCAGATTAACATCTCTAGCATGCTCAGGCGCATAAACAGAAGAGCCGAACTGAATGACCTCAACTATCTCGGGGTCATACTCTAGAAGCCTATGACATATCCTCTCCAGCCATTCCCTAACATCCCCACCTAGTACATTCATTTATAGCACCTATAGAAATACCTACGATAGCGAATTATAATAAGTCTTTATATCTCCATGGATCTACAAGCCATCAACAAGCCCAGCACCTCTATAGAGCATCGCCACATAATGGCCCTGATGCTCGCATAAATTATCTTCATTGAGGAATTAGAAGATATAGATCTTATAAACCCCCATCCAGCCCTGGATAGCGAGACTTCCAGGTTGTAGACCCTATAGCTCTTTAGCTTCCTCTGTATAGGATACATTGCCGGGGGAGTTGCTCAGGCGATCGGCGCTCCGAGGGTGTTGTGGATGTATTGAAATACTATAGGATCGAGGCTTTATATTAGCTTTCTAGATATTCTATTGGGGGTTAGATGGCTGAGGAGATAAGCATTTTAAACGTGCTGGCGACGCTAGTACCGATACTGGCGACGCTAGGGGGGATAACGTATTGGCTTGGGAGGAGGTTTGCGGAGATAGATGAGAAGTTTAAGGAGCTCAGAGGTTATGTTGATGAGAAGTTTGACGATCTCAAGGCATATATGGATAGGAGGATCACAAGGCTTGGAGAGGCCTTCAGATCTTACCAGGAGTTCTTCATAGAATACCTAACCTCCCAAGGATGGTTAAAACCATTAGAATCGTCTATGCTGAAAAACGAGGCTGCCAGGATAATGAGGCTAGCAGCTATGAACCCCATCTCTAAGGAGGAGTGGAAGAGGATCAAAGAGCTTCTGGAGAAGGAAGAGCTAACACTTGAAGAGGCCCTCGAGCTCAGAGAGCTGGCTAGAAAGGTTACAGATGAGTATGGAGATAGGCCTGAGGCGTGGAAGCTACACGCATATGCATCAATGATGGTTGGATACGCACTGAGAAAAATGAAAGAAAAAGAAGAGAGGGAAAAGGAGGAGAAGAAAGATTAGATCTCCACCCGGACTACTCTTACCAGAAGGTCTTATCATACAGCTAGTCTTCCCCTCAATAGCCGGGCCAAACACGTAGATCTCGACATCATCATCATCAAGAACTTGTTTGACGGCTTCAACAAGTATCGGGAGACAGCTGCCTCATGTAGCTGTTTCGAGTTTCATGTTGATTTATAAGGTTTATTAGCGATTTTCTTACAGAGCCCCAGATGCGGGTGGGGGTAGAGACCCGAGAGGCCTCCAGTAGATTAAACAGCTTCTCAGCGACTCTTAGCGATTTCTCAGCATCTCCTCGCCCTAAACCCTATAGAGACGCTTTGATCCAGCATATGCTTTCTCAATAAGCCTGAGAACCTCCCTGTTCCCTTCAACAGAGCCTTTAATACGTAATGCAATACATAATGCTAGGAATCTCTTATTTAGAGAGGATAGGGCCTCCGCAAGTTTGCCAGCAACTCTCGAATTCTATTCAGGTGTATAGCCGAGGATCCTTAAATCACGGATTTTATGTGTAGCTGGGCGGCTTGCTCTCCATTGAAGATCGCTATATCGTAGTCGCCTCTTTAAAAAGCTTCCTAGGAATACTTATAATAAGCTTTGCTACGTCCGCGAAGGAGCTCTACACGGTCTATGGAACTAAGGCTACAATCTAGCCATATTGTCCAGCTCTTTACTAACTCCAATGGTTTTCAACTTCATCGGTACATGCTTATCGTTTTCCGCTTAGCGTCTCCTTTACCATTTTAAGTGCGTTCTCCAGCTCATCGCCCCATTTAACTCTAGGCTTTAGCTCCTCAACCCTCCTCACAAGCTCTCTCACGAGTAGCTTCACATCAACAGCTGCCTCCCCCCTACTCTTATACTTGCTCACCGCCATGTCGGGATCCGGGCCATTGTATTGGTAGTCATGCAGGTCCAACGCCAACGCAGTACCGAGGGATATTCCAGGGTGTCCAGCCTCTTCGAGCATTTGGGATAATGCCTTCATCCTACCCGTTGGGACCCTGGGCACGGCTCTATCAGTCAACCACCTCCTCTCCTCATCGGATCTCACGATCTGCACTAGCCTATCCAGCTCGAGTCTGAGGAGAGAGGCTAGAAAAGCCCTCCAAGCCTGGAAGGCCTTGCCAGCAGCGTTTCTAACAAGGCCTTTGCTGAGAAACTCTAGGGCTAGGTTAGCCTCGGTGAGGGCCTCGAGCAGTCTCGCGCTGATGTAATCCTCACTAGTAGGCTTAGGCAAAGGCTTCTCAAGAATTTCTGCCCCCATACCTACCCACTCAATCTAACCCCCAACAACCTTTAAATACCTATAAGTGTTAATGAGAGCATATGAGTAGAACGCTTTAAACGACATTAGCAACCATCCATTAAGGTTTAAGATGCCAACCTCCCACGAGCGTGAACATAAACATGAGCTCCGCAGACACCGCTTCCATTCCTAGCGGTCTCTCTCACCCCTCCCGCTAGTTATAGAGTATTCAATGCAGACCTCGTGGGGGGGTATTGAGGGACGCTCTTAACAATCTCCTGAAGATCCTTAGAAGGTAGTGTTAAATGGTTTGGCTAGTAAATATGAGGGTAGCTAGAGGAAGATCCAATGTGAATAGGTGTGTGAAGAAGGTTCTTTGAAAGCATGTAGAGGGGAAGAGGGTGCGTGATAATATGTACAAGCCAGGCTGAATGGTAGAGGAGATCGGAGATTGCTAGGAGAAGCAATGCTACAACAGCTATAGGGAATATTAATAGAGATGAGAGGAGACTAAATAGAATATATAATTTGATGGACTCCACTAAAAATAGAGGTTGTTAGGAGGTCACCGGCTAGATGAGGAGAATAAAGCTTAGCTTCGCACCAGATGTAGAAGTTGTGTTCGTAGACAGAGAGATAGCGCTTAAGAAGATAGGGGAATGGGCTGAGAAGGGAGTTATAAATGTGCAGGTTGTCTTCGGCCCCAAGGGCTGTGGCAAATCCGCTTGGCTCCGGCAGTCCTCAGAGGTGTTGAGGGATCTTGGTTTCGACGTCATATACATAAACCCTGTGGAGAAGGAGTTCTACGCCGTAGTTGGTGTAGATAGTATTAGGGAAAGGCTGTTGGAGATTTTAAGAGAAGCCACAGACGAGGCTTGGGCGAGGGCTGTGTGGGCTACGGTGGATCTGGCTAGAGAGCTTATAAGAGCTGGGCGGAAGAAGATCGCTGTTCTCGCAGACGAGGTGTTTCGGACGATAGGCTTGAGCAAGGCCTCCATCTATGTTAAGGGTTTGCTAGGATTAATAGAATATCCCCCTAGGAGTTATGAGAGGGTTATAGCTGTTGTCGCTACCAGCGAGGGGCTGTCTAGGAGGGAGATTGGTAGGCATAGATGGGCTGATCTGCTTCCCATGTGGAACATGCCTAGAGAGGGTTTTAAACAGCTCTATGATCAGCTCCCCGGCGGGAAGCCATCATTTGATGAGGTTTGGAGGATAGCGGGTGGAAATCCAAAGCTACTGGCAGAGCTCTATAGAGTAGGGTGGGATGTAGAGGTTGTTGTTAAGAAGATCGTGGATAGGAAGAGGATAGACGCCTTTGTGGCATCGCTGAGCGATGCCGAAAGAGAGCTTTTAACCCGAGCAACAGAGGATCCAGATGTTTTGCTCAGTAGAGAGGGGGTGCCTATTATGGATAGACTGACAGATCTCAACCTGATCGTGGACACAATACCAGAGAGAGATCCACTGTTCTGGGCCGGTGAAGCGCCGCCGGAGAAAGACCTGGAACTAGGAATAGGGAGGCGGGTGGCCTGGCAAACACCTCTGCATAGGGAGGCTCTTAGGCTGTTTCTGGTTAAACGATAAATTTAGATACAGCTGATTGTTTTTAATTGCTTGAGATATGGAGAAGCTCTTAAAGACGCTTAGGAGAACAGTTATTCTAGAGAGAAGCAAGGTAGTGAAAATAGATGTCGAAGGTAGAGGAATAAGCTCTTCTATTACGAATAATTATTGAGGAGCCCATTATGATCTTGATGATCAGTTGTGAGGGAGATAGGCTCCCGAAGAGCAAAGGGGAAGGCTAGATAGGGGGTGATGAGGCGAGAGGGGATATCAACCAACAAGAACCGCAATGAAGACCCGATCCCTCCTCTCATAGTTCAGCTCATTATATAGCTTAGCACAGATATCCGCTAGCTTCAGCAGTTTCCTGTGCTGGGAGCCGTTTGGCAGGAGCCTGACACTACGTTAGTCCTCACATTCGAGAGCGGGGCCTCCGAGATGATGGGTATTGCGGGGGTAGATCGGCCGTTCACCCGAGAGCGGTTTTAGCCGCCCTCGGGATCCTCGTGGCACGGCTTGGAGCCCCTCACCGCCCTTCTGGAGCGGTTCTCGGAACCCCGAGCCCGCCATTTTTCTATCCTCCAGAAAGCTTATATGTATCGGCATATCTAATAGCCCTAAAAGCTATAAGCGGATACCAATGAATATGAAGAATTCCAAAAACAATTAAAAAGAAAACAGCCCTCATCCCAGCAGATTGACCCACCATCTCGAAGGCTCAAGGCGTATATCGAAACAAAAACTTAAAAACCTAACCCCGCCTTAAAAGGCGAGGCTTCTAATCTATATTTGGGTGAGAGGGTGGCTGCAGAGATTCGGCGTGAACCTCAAGATAACTATATCGAGGAGCATCTTAGGCTCTGTGAGAAGCTCTTGGTAGAGGCTGAGAGTCTTGCTAGACAGGGGGATTATATCCAGGCATCTGAGAAGGCTTGGGGAGCAGCTGCACACATCGTTAAAGCCGTTGCTGCGAAGAGAGGACTGGAGCTGAGGAGCAATAGAGATCTATGGAGCTTCGTAGCAGAACTAGTTAGAGAAACCGGTGACGATGAGCTGAGAAGGCTATGGAACTCCGCCAACGGGTTTCACATAAACTTCTACGAGGCATGGATGCCAGGTGACATGGTGTGGAGAGCCATCGAGGATGTCGAGTTATTCGTTGAGAAACTAAAGAAGCTGATATAGTATAAATAGTATAATGGTTACATCTTAACCAGCGTTTCCCCTCTTATGATACTTTTAATTGCTTTTCCCTAGTTTTATTTCTGTGATTAGGGTTAGCCCTCGGTGTGGGATCAATAGCTTCACCTGCCCTCATGGGGCTCTGTCGAGGGGAACGCCATACCCCTCCCATCTGTGGAGAGATATCTCAAACCAATATTTATAGCTCCGATTATATCTACTACAACGGCATTATATCTCTTAGCAAGTTTGAAGTCTATGTATAGCCTCTCAGTTAACCTGAGGGATATCAAGTACTTGGGGGTTCCACGCCTTTGGCTGCTGCCCTATAATATCCAGGTAGTCTCTACGAGTATAGTATTATAAACCTTTAACCTCAACTATAGTATTTAGTAGAATCGTATGATCTCTCAATATCTTGCACTTCAATGTGTAGATTAGCTCCTAAAGTTAGCTGATGGTAGTGAGCTACTACATATTGGGAAGGTTTTACCTGCTTCCTCTTGGTCTATAGAGTGTTAAAGTCGAAAATACATTAGTAGAGGTTCCTCTTATTATCCCTTGAATTTTCTGGCTGAGGTTTAAATCAAGTAGAGTTCCTCGATAAGGCCTTCTCTAAGATATCCCTTACTACCTTTTCACACTCGCTTAGAACATTATTAAATTTCTTTTCATCTATATGTAATTTTTTAGGGTCTACGTTTATATTTAAGACTTTACACTTGTTTGCTAGCCAATCCTCTAACCTAGGTGATAGTATTAGTACAAGGATTTTATTACAGTTCTGTGTGCTACTGTAGACATATGTATCGTTATCAATTTTGCTCATAGACGTAAGTATTTGTTGAAAATCTTTAGGCCAGGGGGTTCCAGGATCGTGATCTATGATTGTGATTACATGCTTATCGCAATTTTCTTTAAAGGCTTTCTTTAACGTATTAGTCTTACCTCCCCCATGTCTTAACTTAGCTCCTCCTACGATGTCCGACATTATCCTTGCTATCCCTTTATCATTTTTGCATTCGTAGAATATCACTGTTTCAGTCAAATCTTACCCCACGCTTTTCCAGTAGATCCTCTATTGTGTATAGGGAAGCGTATTCTTCCTCAAGCATCTCCTCGAGATCCTCATGTAATAGCTTGATATATGATGTGCTCTCCCTAGCCTTACTATGATATGTATAGTAGACTGCTAGCTTATCCTCGGGTATCTTCTCTATCGATCTAACCAGTAGGTAAGGGTTATGGGTTGAGATTACCGTGTAAACCCCGTCCTCCGCAGCTCTAAGCAAATCCTTCACCATATTGTCGATGAGATAGGGGAACATGTGAATCTCAGGTTCCTCTAGTAACACTATATCTGGGAGTAGCCTTGGGATATCCTCTGGTGGTTTCACGTTGAGGGAGATGAGTGTGATCAGATACTGTAGGATTCCCTCTGAGATAAGCTCCAATGGGATGGACACGGTTATACGTTCACCTGACTCCCCGATCCTCCTAATCAATGATATCACCCTAAGTGGAGGGCCTCCAGGTGATGGAGTTAAAGTTAGAACTACATCATCACATCCCACCAGCCCGGTTAAAACGGATACCACTATGTCCGCTATCTCCTTGTTATACTGGAATAATGTGACTAGGTTATCACCGTGTGGGGGGAGGAGGGTGCTTTTAACTATACTATCATAGAGTTCTCCGCTTCTCTCTTGGATTCTCTCGATTACAAAACCTCTACTAACACCAGCTCTGAATCTTAGAGCTCCCAGCCTACTAAGCTCATAGGCTCTGGTGAACCTATAGAATCTAACTCTCAGCAGGGAATATAGAATACTGCTGTCAGCGGCTTGTATACTCCAACCTGTGGGATATCCTTGATAGTTATAGTTTATACTGAAGGGTGTAGCTTCATCCCTTTTAACTAGGACATCGAGACGGTCTGGGTTAAACTTAAGCTCTACAGTTAGACGTGATCTCCCAGCATCAATCTCTATAAGTGACTGGGGCTCCACCATCATATAGCTTAGTGATGATAAGGAGCTCCACCTAAAGTAGCTACTCGGGTCACCACCATAGGCGAGATACGTTAGAAACCCTAGAGCCTCCAGAGTATTAGATTTACCCGAGCCCGGCGGGCCTACAAGTAATGTTACAGGCTTAATATCGAGCTGAGCCTCCCTAATAGACTTAAAGCTTCTAACATGTAGCTTAAACTCCAATACCATCACCAATAAGGTATCCGATTAATTTAGATAGATGCGAGCCTTTTAACACTTAATATATACGGGTCATCAGGAATAGCTTGAGAACTCGCTTCTCTAGAAGCCTTCTCACTCTTTTCCAGTTCCTCTCCTTAGTACAGTAGTAATAGAGGGTTGGTATCGATTACTAACTTACTTGGTGAGTTTGAGGATCCTCTCACTCTCAGCTCTATCTTCCTCCTCCCTTAGCTTTAATAGTTGTTCTACGCTTCCCCTTAGAGCTATACTATCAATTAGCTCGAGTAATGTTTGACGTTTTCTAAGTATGATGCTCCTCACTTCCACGATAAGCTCTAGCTCATCACCCACATTGATACCAAGCATATCCCTAACCTCCTCTGGTATTGTTATTGTAAACCCACTACCTACTTTGACTCTAAAGGGAGCCCCACCCCTCACACACCCCTAGCATGGTTATGGTGATCCCAGTCATCTATAACCTCATCATGGGACCACCTATAGTATTAAACACAGTATAATGTTTAGAGTATCACCGTTGCCCTTAAACTCTAAAGTGTAACCCTTAGACTTGAGCTCGTGAGCTCCAAGTAACCCTCTAAACCCCTCGCTCATAGTAGCCGGGCTAGGGTTCAAAGCCTTAAAAACTATGATATCCTCTACTAAGCTGGGTGGGGGATAATGAGTCATATTTGGGCTAGAGCTAGGATTGGTGATCCTGAGAAGCTGAAGGTTGTTGATGTTGATGCACTAGTTGATACAGGAGCTACTCTAACTGTTATACCGCGTTGGCTAGCTGAAAAGCTAGGGTTGAGGGTAACCGGTAGGGTAGCCGTAGTGACAGCTGGTGGTAGGATGGAGTTGGAGAGGACAAGGATCTGGATTGAGCTTGAGGGTAGAGAGGATATAGTGCCGGCTGTAATCTCTGATATCATAGATAAGGTGTTGATTGGAGTCACAGCACTTGAAACCCTAGGATTGCAGGTGGACCCTGTAACAGGTAAGCTAAAAGAGTGGCCGATACTATTATACTAGCTGGCACCAGCCCCCACCACCTTTCAAGCATGTAGGTTAACAGCCTTCACCCCATAGTACACCATGGTATACACGGGTAACTGGGAGCCTCACTCCCTAAAGCTGAGAGGAGGTCATGTGGGGTCCCGGTTCAGGCTAGTAACCTGAGCTTAAAGCTATAGCCTAGCTACTCAGCGGCTCTCGCTATGATCTCGAAGTCTCTATCCGCTGTTGCCAACTCCTCTCCAAGCCTTACAGCTATGGCTGC
>JAWAXC010000067.1 GCA_038897115.1 Sulfolobales archaeon
TGGCTCCTAAGTATATCTATGAAAAGAGCGGGGAGAGAAGTCTGGATCTCGAGGATCTCGTGTTAAGAGCCTTTAGAGAGACTCTCAATCTCGATCCTGTAGAGGTTGCTAAGGCTGGGGTTGAGATAGCCGAGAAGAGCCCCAAAGAGGTAAAGGAATATATTGTGGGGAAAGATCCTGCTCAAGGACGAGGTAGAACCCCTAGATGAGACCAAGAACATATATAAAATGATTGGAATTACATCTAGGGAGAAACGGTATTAGTAAGAAAAACCGATCCATAGTGGGTTACCATGGGGATAAAACTTAGTTTCGCACCCGATGTGGAGGTCGATTTCGTAGATAGAGAGCATGCATTAGAGAAGATGAGAGAATGGGCTGAGAGAGGTATTGTGAATGTTCAGGTTGTCTTTGGTCCAGAGGGCTGTGGGAAGACGGCTTGGCTTAAGCAATCTGCAGTATTGCTAAAAGAGCTGGGTTTTGATGTTATCTATATAAATCCCCTTGAGAAGGGGTTCCTCGCAGAGGTTGGTGTTGAGGAGGTTAGGAAGAAGCTTTTGGAGATTTTGAGGGAGGCCTCTGAAGAGGCGTGGATAAGGGCTGTGTGGGCTGCTGTGGATCTTGCTAGAGAGCTGATCAAGGCTGGGAGGAGAAAGCTGGCTATCCTAGCTGATGATGTATTCCAGGCTATAGGCTTGGGTAAAGCTGCGATATATGTTAAGGGTTTGTTAGGCTTAATCGAGTATCCCCCTAGGAGTTATGATAGGATAGTCGCTGTTGTTGCTACTAGCGAGGGTGTTTCTAGGAGGGAGATTGGTAGGCATAGATGGGCTGATATCCTTCCTATATGGAATATGTCTAGGGAGGGTTTTAAACAACTATATGATCAAATACCAGGGGATAAGCCAGATTTCGAATATATATGGAGAATAACAGGGGGTAATCCAAAGCTACTAGCAGAACTATATAGACTAGGGTGGGTTGTTGAGACTGTCGTTAAGAGGATTGTGGATAGGAAAAGGGTTGATGTCTTTGTAGCGTCGTTAAGCGATGTTGAGAGAAGGCTTTTGGCACAGGCTGTGGAGGATCCGGATGTTTTGCTTAGTAGAGAGGGGATATCCCTTATGGATAGGTTGACAGACCTTAATCTAATCGTTGACACTATACCAGAGAGAAACCCGTGGTTCTGGGTGGGTGAGGTGCCTCCTGAGAAAGACCCGGAGCTAGGGATAGGAAGACGTATAGCATGGCAGACACCCTTATATAGAGAGGCCGTTAAGATCGCTCTAAGAAAATTTACCACATAGCTAACAGCTATATCAACCGTTCACCCGAGAGCCCCTCCTCCCTTGCAACTGCTCATCGAGCCCATAGTGGGCTCCTCATTTTTATGGTAGTCGCTATAGTGATATGAGCCTTTATATATTAAAAGGGTGGATGCTATCAACAGATATATACCAACATGAAACATAAAATAGCAGTCAGAGGCTCTCCCGAGGATTATTAGTAGATCTTATTAGCTCTGAGCTTTGGTTTATTAGGTACTTTAGTACTATAGTACTTTGGTGATAACATGAGTAGGAAGAGGGATGTGGAGGTTATTAAAGTTGAGATTCCTAAATCTCTTGCTGAGAGATTTCGCAGGTATGTTGCTGAGAAATATGGTTTGAGGCGTGGTGCTCTCTCAAAGGCTATAATCGATATTCTCGAGGAGAAGCTCGGCGGTGTAGAGAAGCCTCCAGGCACTGTAGATCCTTTGGTGGGCTTGGGACTTAGATCAAGCTATATCTGGAACGGGGAAGACCTGGTTGAGGCGTTGAGGAGGAGAGCTAATGTATCTGATAGACGCTAACATAGTGCTGGAGCTCCTATATAGAAGGGCTAGGTGGAGGGAGTGCTATGAATTTTTAAACAGGGTTAAGACAGGAGATATCAGGTCTTACATTCTCCACTTCACAGTACATGGGATCTCGGCTATACTAGGGGATCCAGAGCTCGTCTCAATATTTCTCTCAGAAATCTCTAAATGGCGTGGCCTAACAGTAGTCGATCTATCCATAGAGGAAGAGATTATAGCAAGCGAGCTAGCAACTAGAATAGGTCTAGACTTCGATGACGGCCTCCACTACTACTATGCCAAGAAGAACGGACTCCAAATAGTCTCATTCGACAAGGACTTCGATAAAACAGATGTTAAGAGAATAGAGCCAAAAGACATTATAGGCAGTAGCCTTGTGGAATAACATAGAGACTAGGTCCATTCATTAGTTATGTGGTGAGATTTCGCTCTGAACTATTTGGAGTAGAAAAGGATGGAATTATATTGTTTATAAACATGTCAACACCATACGGAATACCATAGGCTAGCCCTGAGATCTTATTTCGCTGGATATAAATCATAGTTACATATATATAGATGATTGTGGCATGCACGGAATAGGGCTCTACGTTAGGAAGTGGCAATTTATAGAAGATATAGGGCGTATGAGGATAGCACAATCGAAGATTTCTCCAATGCGTAGACCGTTATATCGCGTTTATTCTAAAACATATGAGTTATATATCGTGCTAGATCACTTGACCATTATACTGTATGAAGATAACTCTACATATGCTAGGTGGGTGTATTGAAGGCTGCGAAAAGAGTTAAGCTTAGATTTGCGAAAGGCTTAGATATCACATTTGCTGATAGAGAGCCTGCCTTGGAAAAGGTTTTTGAATGGGCTGAGAAAGGAATTGTGAATGTTCAGGTCGTTTTTGGCCCGGAGGGCTGTGGAAAGACGGCTTGGCTTAAGCAATCTGCAGTGTTGCTAAGAGAGCTGGGTTTTGATATAATCTATATCAATCCTCTTGAAAGAGAGATCCTTGCTGAGATTGGTGTTGAAGATATTAGGAGGAGATTGCTAGAGATCATTAGGGAATCTACACGTGAAACATGGTTGAGAGCCGTTGAGGCTTTAATAATCTTAGCTAGGGAGCTTTTGAAAGCTGGTAGGAGTAGGCTTGCCATTCTTGTAGATGATCCATTCCAGATTATCGGCACTGGTAGGGAGGCTTCTATCTATGTTAAAGGTCTCTTAGGTTTAATCGAGTATCCTCCTAGGAGTTATGATGTTATAGTCGCTGTTGTTGCTACTAGCGAGGGTGTTTCTAGGAGGGAGATTGGTAGGCATAGATGGGCTGATATCCTTCCTATATGGAATATGTCTAGGGAGGGTTTTAAACAACTATATGATCAAATACCAGGGGATAAGCCAGATTTTGAATATATATGGAGGATAACAGGTGGGAATCCAAAGCTACTAGCAGAACTCTATGGGAGAGGTTGGGATGTCGAAGGTTTGCTAAGAGATTTGATTGATAAGAGGAGGCTTAAGGCTATCATCTCCTCTCTAGATCCTAAGGAGAGGGAGCTTCTAGCCAGGGCTGTCGAGGATCCTGATTCTCTAATGCGTAGGGAGGGTATAGCTATGATGGATAAGCTTGTGGAGCTTAATCTAATGGTTGATACCCTCCCAGATCGGATACCGCTATCTTGGATCGACACTCCACCGCCGGAGAGAGATCCAGTGCTTGGTATTGGTAAGCATAATGCCTGGCAGACACCCCTGCATAGAGAGGCTGTTAGAAGGGTTCTTGAAGAGCTCTAGATAATAGTAGGTATGGATAGGGATTAGCTAAGAAATTTTATGTTAAGATTAGGGATCTATAGAGGAGGTTCAGAGGTATTTGCTGAAATCCTTTACCAAGCTAACTAATGCCTAGAAATAGCTATTATTATTAAACATATAAACATATTTAATAGTAACTGCTAAGCCCTTGATAGCTCTAACCATATATCTTGCGAGAAGAGGCTTTTATAGCTTGCTTAGCCCTCTTGGGGCTATTAGATACCTGTCTACAATGTCTATCTAATCGTGCTATCCATAGCATAACACCGAGTTGGTGAGATGGTTAGAAGAGGCGTTGATGATGTTGAAAAGTCTATTTATAGTTAGAGAAATCTGCAGGGTAGCTTGGAGCTTATGTCTATGGATATAGCATTATTATGCCCTACGAGATCCTGACTATGGATGTGGTGATGAAGAGGATTAGGCTTGAGTTTGTAAGGGGTTTAGAGATCGAGTTTATCGATCGTGATAGGGGTGTTAAGCAGATCCTCGATCTTGCTGAGAGAGGGACTAGATTCCCGTTAGTCGTTTTCGGGCCTGAGGGCTGTGGCAAGTCTGCTTGGATGAGGCAGGCCTCCGAGATCTTTAGAGAGTTTGGCTTCGATGTCATCTATATCAACCCCATCGAAAGAAGAATCATAGCCGAGGTCGGTGTTGAGGATGTTAGAAAGAAGCTTCTAGAGATTATTGGGGAGGCCACACCAGATCCATGGGCTAGAGCTGTCTACGCCCTGATCATGCTTGCCCAGACCCTTCTAAAGGCTGGTAGGAGGAGACTTGCTATTCTTGTAGATGAAGCATTTCATGTTATTGGAACCGGTAGAGAAGCTGCCATTTATGTTAAAGGTCTCTTAGGTTTAATCGAGTATCCTCCTAGGAGTTATGATGTTATAGTTGCTGTTGTTGCTACTAGTGAGGGTGTTTCTAGGAGGGAGATTGGTAGGCATAGATGGGCTGATATCCTTCCTATATGGAATATGTCTAGGGAGGGTTTTAAACAACTATATGACCAGCTTCCAGGAGATAAGCCGGGCTTCGAGGAGATATGGAGGTTAGCGGGTGGTAATCCGCGAATCCTGGCTCAGCTCTATGAGGAGAGATGGAACATCGGGAAACTGGTTGGAGAGCTAATTCGTGAGAGAGATATTAGAGGTTTTATGATGTCTCTAAGCGAGGATGAGAGGAAGCTGTTGGCAAGAGCTATTGAAGATCCAGATGCTCTGATGTGTAGAGAAGGCATATCCCTCATAGATAGGCTTGTTAAGCTCAACCTAGTAGTTGATAACATGTATGAACGAGATCCATGGTTCTGGATAGATGCTCCACCACCAGAGAAGGATCCCGAGCTAGGTATAGGCAAAGAAATTGCATGGCAAACACCGCTGCATAGAGAAGCAGTTAAGAGAGCACTGTCTCCAACATTCTCTCCACCCTAAAAGGGCAGGCTTTCAGTTGTAAGGCCTGGCGAGAGAAATAGATCTATAGATCTCATCATCATAACCAGATTTGTAGGGATATTGATTAAGCTTAAATCCTCACGGAATAATTCCTCCATGTTGGGATCTTCTAGATGGATATAGATAGGGTATCTAGGCTATTACGAGATATAGAGAGGACGCTGAATGTCATAGAGGAGATCGTTGATGTTGATCTCAGCGTCTTTATAGCTGATGTGAGGAGTAGATATGCCTTGAGGTATGCTATAGTAGAACTTGTGGAGGCCACAGCTACTCTCGGGCTACATATACTTAGAGAAGATCTTAATATCGAGAGAGTTGAGAGCTATTCACAGATATTCGATAAGCTTGTCGAGAACAGCATAATTAGCGTAGATACTGGAGAGCGGATGAAAAAAGTTGTTAGGCTTAGAAACCTCATAGTACATAGATACTGGGATGTGGAGGACACTAGAATATATAGGGAGGCTAGAGAAAGTGGGATTGAGGTGGTCAAGAGGTTTATAGAGGAGGTTAAAAGCTATGTCTCTAGAAGAAGAGCTGGAGAGGCTTGAAGAATCCGAGAAGTATAGGTTCTACAAACTCTCAAGAGAGGAGAGGGAGAGGGTGTTAAAGATTTTAAAAAGCTTCTTAGGGGAGAGGGGCGAGGTTGTTCTAGCAATACTCTACGGCTCATTCCTAAGGGAACACGGTTTTCGGGATATAGATATAGCACTGTATATCAGAGGCAATATAGATCCTTTAAACTATAAGCTCGCCTTAGAGGAAGAGCTTGAAAAAGCTTTGAAGCTACCAATAGACATTAAGATCCTCAATGAAGCACCTCCATGGTTTATCAAGAAAGTTATAGAAGAGGGAGAGATACTCTTAGAAAAGACACCCCTCATAGCAGAGAAGCTATATTTAAGAGCGTTAGACGAGATCAGCTTATTTATGTATAAAACCAGAGATCAATAGTGGAAACCATAAATATTAGCTATTAATTCTAACCCACCCCTCCACACTATAGAACGAGGTTCTCAGTCGTAGCAGATCCCACTAGCCCCTAGAGGCGACTATAAATGTCCTTAAGATGTGTGGAAAGACCTTCTAGTGACAAACGGATATGGCATGGCTGATACAGAGACTCTTCTGCTACCACGCGTTGTTGCAGCTAAGCTTTGTCAAGAGGCTGAGAGGATGGAGCTTGCTGTTGGGGAATATCTCCTGGAGGTTCTCTCTCAAAGCGGGGATCCTCGTGGGAGGGATGGGGCTGAAATCTTTTTGATGTTTAGAGTAGAAGCAAATAATATATTTAGAGCCCGCCTGGGCTTGGAGCAGAGCCCCCATCACCCAGGCGGATCATCAATAAATCTATAATCCTCGGAGCTTATAAAGCTTTAATGGTATCAACCTATCTCATAGCTCTGAAGGGCTTGAATCGCTATGATGATTATCAACCCATATAAACTTCTCCTTTAACACCAAGATATTTTCAGCCCTAGAGTTGCATATAATCGATAGGGGATATATGAGAGCTTGTATAGGAGCTTCATTAGAGGGGACGAGCTAATAGAGATCTAGCGTATAGAGGATCCAAGTTATATGATAGCTCATAAGACATCCCGTAACTCTTTCAATGTGGAGGAAGGTTATATATATTAGCTCTGCTGTGAATCTATCTAGGCGGCTATGTGGGGCAGTGTTTATAGGGATTTTGAGAGGCTCTGGATATGGGAGAGGCTTGGAGATAGGCTTGGCTGGTATCTAGGGGTTTCTATCAATAGATACCCTGCTAAATATAATATAGCTAATAGAGTCGCTGTCCCTGCTAATGGCTTTGACGAGATAGGCTCTGTTGGGGAGGGGCTCTCGATATATGAGAGGGCTACTGAGGATTTTCTGAGGCTTTGGAGGGATGTTAGGTATGGGGGTGAGGATATAACTAGGCTTGATAAGCCTAGATATAGCTTGCTAGACCTTGCAAGAGATCTTGTTAGGGCTATTGTGAGGAAATGTGTTTTCTGTAGATGGAGATGTGGCGTTGACAGGGCTAGGGGTGAGAAGCTGGGTGCATGTATGCTCACCACAGAGAGCAGGGTTGGCTCCTACTTCCACCACTTCGGCGAGGAGCTTGTCTTCAGAGGCACACATGGCTCTGGAACTATATTCTTCACATCGTGCAACATGAGGTGCCTCTTCTGCCAGAATAGCGATATCTCGAGGGATAGATTCAACGGTGTCCCCTACACCCCCAGGGAGCTTGCCCAGATAGCATTCCTCCTCAGGATCGAGGGCTGCCATAATATAAACTGGGTTGGGGGTGAGCCTACTGTTCATCTCCACTCCATAGTAGAGGCTATATGGTATCTAGCTAATGAGGGCTTCAAGCTAATGCCCAGGGGCGGGGAGCTTGATAAGCTCCTCCTAACAAAGGCTGATAGCTATATACCATATCCCATGGACAAGAGGTTTGGATCGTATAAGGGTCTCTTCAACGTCCCAATGCTATTCAATACAAACATGTTCCTCTCAAGGGAATCCATGGTTCTTCTAAGACCCCTCATAGATATATGGCTACCTGACTTTAAATTCGGCCCTGGGAGATGCGCTATAAGGCTATCCAGAACCCCGTGGTACTACGAGACAGTTGCTAACAACCTCAAAACACTCTATGAGTGGGGTGAGGAGATGGTTATAAGACACCTCGTAATGCCAAACCATGTTGAGTGCTGCACAAAACCTGTTCTCGAGTGGATAGCTAAGAACATCCCTGGCACCCCTGTGAACGTTATGGATCAATATAGGCCTGAGGCATATGCAGATCCTAGCTCGCCAAGCTTCAGCCCAGACGCATTCGACATAGCTAGAAGACCAACTAGGGAGGAGATTATAAGGGCATGGAGATATGCGGAGGAGCTAGGGCTGAACTATAGAGAGGTAACATTCGAGAAGAAACTATCAATAAGATCTATAGAGGGTTTAGAAGCACTTATAGAGAGCTAAACCCAAGCTCCTAATAAATCTATGAGATATATAGCCACCTAGCCATAGAGGACGGCATTCTAATATCTATAAAGCGTCACCAGCAAATCCTTATATATCCCATAAGCGGTTCTTGGGTTGGGATTTTCAATGGTAGTAAGGCTCTCAATAAAGCCAGGCTTGAGGTGTGAGGATGAGCCTGATATATGCCATAACAGGTGGCACCCCGATATAAAGCCTGCTGTAGAGGTCGATCCTGGGGAGGTTGTAGAGGTTGAGACAAGGGATGCCTTCGATGGCCAGATACTAGATAGACCGGGGGCTGATGACGTCTCGAATGCCGATCTCAACCTTGTACACCCACTCACAGGCCCTATCTATATAAAGGGTGCTAGGCCAGGGGATCTATTGGTTGTCGAGGTCCTCGATATCGAGGCTGACTCCTTTGGATACTCGGTTATAGTGCCTGGCTTCGGCTTTCTAAGGGATCTGTTTCCAAAACCCTATAAGGTTAGGTGGAGCATTAGCGGGGGCTATGCACACTCACAGGATCTACCTAATATAAGAATCCCCGGAGATCCGTTCTTCGGCGTTATGGGGGTCGCTCCATCTAGACCCCTTCTAGAGGCTATAAGGAGGAGGGAGGATGATCTAAGGGCTAGGGGTGGCTTCGTCCTACCCCCCGATCCTAGAGGAGCTGTTCCCAAGAGGGAGCCAGTTGCCTCTGAGGGGTTGAGAACTATACCTCCGAGGGAGAATGGTGGGAATCTGGATGTGAGGCATTTCAGCCCGGGATCCAAGATATATTTCCCAGTATTCGTAGATGGAGCCCTATTCTCCTTAGGTGATGCTCACTTCGCCCAGGGTGATGGAGAGGTATGTGGTACAGCTGTGGAGATGAGGGCTAGGGCTAAACTGAGGTTCTATTTGGTTAGAGAGGGTGCGAGGAGATATAATATCAACTCACCTATCTTCAAACCCTCTGAGAGCTCTCTGAGGAGGTTCTCGTGGTCGAGGACACTCGCTATAACTGGCTTCGGAGTTGTTGATGGGAGGAACGAGTCTGAGAATGCAACTCTATCTGCTAGGCATGCTCTCCTCAATGCTATAAATATTCTAGAGAAGATCGGTTATACGAGGGAGCAGGCGTATATAATAGCTAGTGTTGCTCTAGATCTTAGGCTCAGTCAGCTCGTTGATGTGCCTAACTTCACTGTAACGGCTTTCCTTCCTCTAGACATATTCATAGATCCGCCGAGGGAGCTCCTCGACCTACTTCTCTAACCCCGCCCTTGATGATAGTGTTTTTTAGCTTTATATTTGTATTAATAAGATACCTATATATTCTATCTATTTGGTAGGTGCTTGTATCGGATGAGCGAGAGGGAGGAGATCGAGGAGATTGCTGAAGAGGTTGAGGGGGAAGAGGTAGTTGGCGAGGCTGTTGCTGAAGAGGTTGAGTCTGAGGCAGAGGTTTCTGATCTTCTTTTAAGCTTGGATCAGATTAACACCATGATCCAGGTGACGGAGCTCTGGGACTCCATAGTATCTGGGAAGATAGATATAGATGAGGCTAAGAAGATATTGGATAGGCTCTCAGGCTATAGCAAGAGGCAGGCGATAGAGGCGGAGGTGGAGGAGGAAGAGTCTGAGGAGGAAGAGGAGGCGAAGCCGAAGAAGGCTAAATCCTCTAAACAGGCTAAGAAGAAGTCAAAGGGCTGAAAGATTTAAATATTTCTTGTTATATCTTTTTGTATTGGAGAATAGCTGGTGTCTGAGGGTTGCTTCTTCTAGAGGAGGTTGAGGAGAGTGGCTAGAGTTACGAGGACTGTTGTTGTTAAGAGCATTAGGCTTCCCAGGAAGTTATTCAATGTTTTTGTTGAGCTTGAGGGTATGTATCGCAACATGGTTGAGCAACTAACAATATATGCTATTAGAAATGATATAACGAGCTTTACAAGGCTTAAGGCATCGAATTACCATGGGATGAGGAGCTTATATCCAAATATACCATCACACTATATATACACAGCATGCCAAGACGCTAGTGCTAGGGTTAAGAGCTTTATAAAGCGGAAGAAGAAGGGACTTGCTAGAAGAGGATACCCAGAGATCAGGAGGATCTCGATATGGCTCGACGATCACATTTGGAGACTAAATGGTTTAACATCGATTAAGATAGCAACCCACAGGGGGTGGGTAGAGGTGGGGTTTGAGCCACATAAGCAGTATTGGAGATATCTCAACCGTGGGTGGAAACTTGCTTCAGAGGCAAGGATAAAGCTTGATAAGAAGAACAGACAGCTAGTAATATACCTAGCATTTGCTAGGGATGTGGAGGCTTACAAGCCTAGGGGGCTCCTACCAATAGATGTTAATGAGAATAATATCACGATACTTCTTGATGGAATAGCATATCTATTCGAAACAGATCTGGGAAAGATAGTCCTGGGATACCACTATCGTAGGAAGAGTGTTCAGAAGAAATACGATAAACCCTATGCCAATACAAGGGCTAAGAATAAGATTATGAGGAAGTTAAAAGAGAGGAAGAAGAAAGATGATACGAGGTGGAAGATTGCTGGCATAATAGTTAGAACAGCCTATGAGAAGGGATATGCCATCGATCTTGAAAGGCTTGGTAAGAAGCCTGCTGAGAAGATGATCTCTAGGATTAAAGATAAGCAGCTTAGACACAGGATCTTCCAAGCATCATTCAAAGGAGTTCAAAGGGCTATCGAGGAGAAGGCTAGGGAATACGGTGTCCCAATAATCTATGAAAATCCGAAGAACACCTCTAGAGAATGCCCGATCCACAAAGCAGAGATAATCTATAGCGACGAAACCAGGGTCGGGATATGCAGCGTTGGTGGGGAGAAGTGGCACCGCGATGTAGCATCTGTATGGAACCTCTTCCTCAGAGCCCGCCCGGGTGATGGGAGCTCTGCTCCAAGCCCAGGCGGGCTAAACCTAGATGGGAGCCCCATGCCGTTGGGCTCAACAGCAACCCATGAACCCATAGAGATACCAAGATCTCTGTGGGCGAGGTGGAAGTCCCTACCGCAAACACAAAAAACATCATTATTAAATAATAAGGAAGCGGTAGGGACAAACGGTCTAAGGAATAGGGTTTGAGGAGATCATGGCTGGAGACGCGGGGGAGGATGTCTTCTCACTCCTACATCCAAGGCTTAGAAGGGCTATTCAGAGGCTTGGATATATAAGGCCGACAAGGATCCAGAGGCTCGCGATACCAAGGCTCCTCAGCATAGATAGAAATGCATTGATAATAGCCCCAACAGGCAGTGGTAAAACAGAGGCAGCCCTCTTCCCAATACTCTCTAGAATCCTCAGCGATGGGGGCGAGGATCCCAGGATCCTATATGTAACACCTCTAAGAGCGCTTAACAGGGATCTCATGGCAAGGCTGGAAACCCTCTTCGACGAGCTGGGCCTAGGGCTAGGGGTTTGGCATGGGGATACACCTAGGAGTGCTAAGAAGAGGATGACTGGGAAGCCACCTACTATGGTGATAACAACCCCGGAATCTCTCCAATATATAATTGTGAATAGAGATCTCACCCCCAGACTCTCGAACATAGACTATGTAATAGTTGACGAGATACACGAGCTAATGCCGAGTGAAAGGGGCTCTGAGCTTGTGGCAGCGTTGGAGAGGCTTAGAAGATATACTGGTTCCTTCATAAGAATAGGGCTTTCTGGAAGCATTGGAAATCCGTTGGAGGCTGCGCGCTTCCTCGCAGGATCATATGTTGGTGTTGAGATTATAGTGGATAGATCTGGCAAGCCATGTAGCACGAGGGTCTATAGCCCCCTACCAATAGGTTTTTCCGAGAGAGGTGGGGATCTAGATCCCTTCTTCGAGGCAAGGGTCTCGAAGATAGAGGAGATCCTCAGAGGCTCGAGGGGATCTGCTATAATATTCACCAACACAAGGGATCAGGCTGAGAGGCTTGGGGCGGAGCTGAGGAGGAGAGGTATTCTAGTTGGTGTTCACCATGGATCCCTATCAAGGGATGCTAGGGAGGCTGTTGAGAGGAGCCTTAGGGAGGGGAGGATCCCAGCTATAGTGGCTACATCCAGCCTCGAGCTTGGGATAGATGTTGGGAGC
>JAWAXC010000068.1 GCA_038897115.1 Sulfolobales archaeon
GCTCTAGCCATGTTCATAACCTCGAAGCCGTCCATAAGCGCCTCTAAAGCCCTTATAGGGTCTACCTCAACTACTATAACCCTAGCACCCATACCCCTAGCCCTCATAGCTATACCCCTCCCAACCCAGCCATATCCAGCTACTACAAAGACCTTTCCAGCGATAAGGGTATTGGTGGCTCTCATTATACCATCTATAGTTGACTGTCCAGTACCATATCTATTATCAAATAGATATTTTGTGAGAGCATTATTAACAGCTATTACTGGATATGCAAGCACTCTATCCCTCTCCATAGCCCTCAACCTTATAACCCCTGTAGTCGTCTCCTCTGTACCTCCTATAACCGCTCTAGCCTTCTCAGGCCACTGCTTATGGATCCTTGCATGGAGATCTGCCCCATCATCTATAACTATATCTGGCGAGGCCTCTATGATCCTATCTATACACCACCAATACTCCTCAGGAGTCTCGCCTCTCCACGCAAATACATGAACACCCTCCTCAGCCAAGGCAGCTGCAACTTCATCCTGAGTTGACAGAGGATTAGACCCTGCTAGCCAGACCTCGGCTCCACCAGCAGCGAGGGTTCTAACCAGAGCACCTGTCTCTTTAGTTACATGTAAGACAGCAGCGATCTTCACCCCTTCTAAAGGCTTATCCTTTGAGAACCTCTCTCTGATCTTCATAATAACCGGCATATGCCTCTCAGCCCACTCGATCTGATTTCTTCCAATTCCTGCAAGCGAGAGATCCTTTACCTTCCATGTCATATACATATACCACTTAATCCTAGTAGAAGAGGTTTAATATATAAGAAGACATCTATCATCGATAGAGATATATCCTGCATAAGCATTTAATCACCAGCCTCCTTTCAACTTTAAAGGGCAGATTTCCAGCTATAAGATGTAGACACATTTAGCCTTTTTAAGGCTGTTTGGATGGTCATATATGGTTACCCGGAGCATGGCTCGCAGTGAGAAGTTCTCTAGGGATTTATGTGTTGTATCTCATGAGGAGGATATCGATGGTATAGGATCTGCTGCTGTAGCGATTAAAAGTATGAAGGTTAGATGTGTATATCTAACAGGCTATTTTAAGGATGAATGGCTACTACTGAGTAGAAAGATCGCTGGGAGATGCCGGGATAAAAGATCTATAGAGCTTCTAATAACAGATCTTAATCCTAATGTCGAAATGATAGAAACCCTAGATAGATCTTTAGCTAAATGTGAAGATAAAAGAGTTATCTGGATAGATCACCATGTTTGGAGTGAGGAGGCTCTATCAAAGGCTAGGGCTCTTGGGTATATCGAGACCCATATAAATAGATCTATGACGGCGACGGAGAACGTGATACACTACTTTGGGTTAGAGAAAATGATAGATATTAGTGTCATAGCATATCTATCTAGAGATACTGATTACGGCTTATTTAGCCACCCCCTATCTGAGCCTTTAACAGATGTAATTAGATATAGCCTCTATAGAAAAGGTGATAAGAGATTTCTCATAAAATTGGCAAGGAAATTCTCTAAAGGGATTATATGGGATCACGAGATCGATGGTGTATGGGCTGAGGCGAAGAGGGAGAAGGAGAAGATCCTCGAAGATCTCAGGAGAGGTGTTGTTGTTAGAGATATAAAGGGGTATAAAACGCTCTTCCTAATCTCAGATCCTATGATCAGCTCTAAAATAGCTATTCGAGAAGCTGGGGTTAAAGGTTATGACATAGCCTTTGTTATATATAGAAATGGTGCTGTAACAATTGCCCGCGGCTCTGAAAACATTAACTGTGCAGAGATTGCTATGAGGCTTGGGGGAGGTGGGCATCCACATATAGCTGGGGCTCAGATAGATAGGAAGGTGGTAGAGGCTGGTTTAGAAGAGATTATAAAATATATATCTGAGAGACTATAGGTTGAATAGCGTTATCTATGATCAGGCGTATACCTCTAAAATGAGGAACACCATCAATATGGAACACTCTTAATGCCAAGCTTATAGGCCCCCCAGTTGGTGCCTATGTGGAGTATAAGCACTATTATTGCCCCAGCTATGAATTCCCAAAGCCCTATTACATAGCCAATGCCTCTATCAAGTCTTGTGATCTTTATAAGCAAGTTAGCGAATAGATAGAACGATAGCTGATCTAGAATTGGTGCTGGAGCCCCCCTTGGAATACCTAGTCTTCTCTTTATAAATGCACCTATAATATCTCCTAGCAATGCTCCTATAGAAGATATCAATGAATATATAATATAAGCCGAGTTATCGAGGGCAATAGCATAGATAGCCCCTACACCAGTTCCAAATATAATACCTACTAATAACCCTTCATAGGTTTTTCCATCACCTAAGACCCTTCTACCATCTATGAAGATCTTCCCAAGATCTATTGGAGTACCCCTTTTAACAAAGACAGGTGCGCCGTTTGCTGCCATTGCAGGGAAGTATATGAAGATAACACTTGCTATAAAACCTATGAGATCACTTATTTCCTCCATATGCTTCCCAAGCATATAGGCTGAGAAAATTTATTAATCCTGACAAGAGTCTTATTAGGTAGAACATGCCTCAGGCTGTTTCTGAAAGGCCTGAGGTTGTTTTAACAGCTGATAGAGGATCTTTCACGGATTATGGAGGATCAAGTGTGCTTGGATATGTAGCATGCATGCCGGCTAGGCTCGTTCCAAGACTCTTTATGGATAAGCTCTTCACACCCCCAGTTAAGAGTGATAAATATGGAAGAGCCTCTATAGCCCCATACGCCCTGAGAAAGTTGGAGGCTCTTCTCATAAGATCCGGGTTTAGCACCTGGGTCGTGGTTCCGGAGAAGATAGAGAGAGCAATTAGAATGGGTGCGAAAGTTATAGGGATCTCTGTTCACGACCCCTTAGGAATGGATCCTGTTAGCTATAAGTTATCAATGATCTTCGGAGGAGGTGAGACATGGACAGCGAGATTCTTCAGAGAACTTGGCGAGAAGATCGAGAAGCTTAAGAAGAGATATGGATTTAAAGTTATTATTGGAGGGCCTGGAGCATGGGAGCTTGTGAATCAAAGGCCTAGCTATGCCGACGTTATATTTATTGGAGAAGCCGAGAGAGATCTCCCAGCTATAGTCAAGAGGCTCATCAATGGAGAGGAGGTGCCTCCAGTAGTTAGAGGAAGAGATCCAAAGGTGGAGGAGATCCCAGCTATAGTAAACCCTGCAAGACTTGGGGAGGTACAGATAACGAGGGGTTGTCCGAGGGGTTGTTGGTTCTGCTCTATAACTCCGGAAACTTTTAGATCCATGCCGCTAGATCTAATTAAAAAAGAGGTTGAGGTAAATCTAAGAGCCGGTATAAATAGGGTAGAGATGATAACAGATGATGTGCTCCTCTACGGCTCTCAAAAACTTAGAACTAATCATGAAGCTATTGTAAAGCTCTATACAGAGCTCATGTCAATGGGTGTAGATGGGCTGTGGTTCCCACATATATCTGCTCCAGCTGTTAGGGAGTCCCCCAAAACCGTGAAGGCTATGGCTGAGATTGCTAGATATGATAGTAGACGCGCCGTTGCCCCTGTAGTAGGTCTTGAAAGCGGTAGTATAAAGATTTTGAATAAATATATGAGGGCTAAAGCGTTTCCATGGAGGCCTGAGGATTGGTGGGATATCATAATAGATGCTACAGCGATTATGAATGAGAACTATATATACCCATGCTATACCATGACGATAGGCTATCCAGAGGAGACCGAGGATGATGTTGAGGATAGTATAGAGCTTGTGCAAAAGATAATCGATCATGAGTTTATAGCGTGGATCTTCCCCCTACCAGTCATACCTATGGGGACATCGAGGATAAAGGATAACCCATTCCCCGTGCTTGAGAAGCTTCCAAAGAACTATTGGGACTTACTATATATATCCTGGAGATATAATTTAAAGATTACCAGAAAGCTAATACCAAATCTAACTGGAGGGATCAAGAATAAATTTGTTAGAAGCATAGTATCGCAGATGATAGATAGGATCTTCGATAATATAGAATGGATATTCAGAGGTCTAAAAGAAACAAGGGGGACCATGGCATATATGTTCTCTAATATAAATCTCGATAATTTCCTAGGGGTTCTAAGATCTATCTACTGGCTTACAAGACTAACATTTAATAAACTATAGTCCCTATATCCTAAAGCTTTAATTCCATGAGAGTAGAATCTTGATGTACAAATGTGGTGAGAGAGTGGATCTAGGTTTAAAGGGTAAGGTAGCCCTTGTAACAGCATCTACAAAGGGGATCGGATTTGGCGTAGCAAGGGTTCTAGTAGAGGAGGGAGTAAATGTGGTTATAACCTCGAGGAATAGGGAGAATGTGGAGCAGGCTGTAGCTAGGTTAAAGGGGATCTCAGGCTCTGAGGTTTTCGGTGTGACAGCTGATCTCAGGTCTAGGGCGGATATAGAGAACCTAGTTAAGCAGGCACTAGATAGATTTGGAAGAATAGATATCCTGGTATATAATACTGGCCCTCCAAAGCTGGGAACCTTTATGGAGCTTAGCTTCGAGGATTGGGAAGATGCTGTAAAGCTTCTCCTACTAAGCGCTGTATGGCTAACAAAGCTGGTTATTCCCGGAATGATTGAGAGGGGGTGGGGAAGGCTGATATATATTACATCAAGCACGCTTAAACAGATCCTTCCAAACATAGTTCTATCCAACACCGTGAGACTAGGTATCGCAGGGCTGGTGAAATCCCTAGCAGTTGAGCTCGGTCCAAAGGGGATAACTGCTAACGGGATTATGCAAGGGCATATAGAGACTGAGAGAGTTATAAGGATCGCTGAAGATCTAGCAGCTAGAAATAAAATATCGGTTGATGAAGCACTTAGATACCTAGCTAGAGACATACCTCTGGGAAGGCTTGGAAAGCCAGAGGAGATAGGCTATTTAGCAGCCTTCCTAGCAAGCGATAAAGCCTCATATATCAATGGAGCTATGATATTGATAGACGGTGGCTATGTAAGAGCCGTGCTATAAAGCATATAGGCTAGCATAACATTCTATAATCCCGGTTAAAACAGAGGTTACTAATAGAGGTTATCATTTCAAAATCAAAGTGATTATTACTGGGAACAGAGTATCTGTACATTTTTATTTCTTATAATCTCTTCTATAGCTGTTAACACTATCTTTACCATGGTATCGACATCGATTCTCTCGGTATTTATTATGATATCGTGAATGCTAAGATCGCTTATATCTATCGAGTATAGGTTTTTAAATCTCCTCCTCATAGACTCCTCCCTAATCTCGATCCTCCTTCTCGCCTCCTCAATAGATATGCCGTCTCTAGCAGCAACCCTCTTAGCCCTTGTCTCGATGGGGGCTGTGACATATACTAGGAGATCTGCATAGTCCTTCACCATCCATGTAGCTATATGCCCCTCTACAACTACACTCCCTCTCATAGCCTCTTCCTTCGCTTTATTATCTATCGCTAGATCTATAGAAGGATCCTTCTCCGCAATCCTATCAAGCTCCTCAACAGAGACGCCCTTTTCAGATGCGATCCTCCTAAATATAGCTCCTGTAGAGTGGTATCTTAACCCAAGTCTCCTAGCTATTGCGGATGCGAGGGTGGATTTTCCCGAGCCTGGGGGGCCGCTAATAGCTATTACTAAACATCTATGGCCCATGGCTAGTGCTCCTTATAATCTCCTTATAGATCTCCTCAACACATCTATGGCATAGCACGCCGCCAAAAACCCTGTTAGGCCTCTTAGAGCTTTTTGGGAGCACCCTAAGATCCCTAGTATCTCTTGGAACACCGTTTAACTGTGCACCGCATCTGCCACATCGAGCAACAGATCTCTTGATCCTTTCATAGTGAACAACACTTCTACCCCCAGGTGTTCTCCTTTTAATCCTCTTAAGGGATCTTGAGCGAAGCCTTGGACTTACCATGGCTCTCTAGATTTTTTAACCCAATAGGCTTAAAAGGATTTTGAGGGAGTTACCATAGTCATACTCAATATATACGTTATAAATATAACTATATTGACTATATATCTGATCCTAGTCTCTGGATATCTAGCTAGAAGGCTGATGAAACCTGAAAGCATAGTCAATGAGGCCCCGAGGATTGCAAGGGATATTGAGAGGGCTTCCAAGGTAAGGTCTAAGAAGAAGGCTGATGTACTTAGTCTCAGATATAGAAGGCTTAGGGGGAGGGTTTTCAGAATATCAATGCTCACAGCCACGATCCCAATAATCCTTATGCTAGTGATCATAACCTATAGCCTAGCGCTCTTTGGTGAGGCTGGATTGGTAGCTCCTAGCAATTGCTCGTTACCCCCACCAATAGACGTTGAAATTAATGTTAGTGGTGGAACGAGATGCTATACATATATAATATGGGTGATCTTCTTTGCCTATCTAATGGTTATGCCTCTATATAACAGGATCTCTGGCGTAGATCTTCTTAGAAGTCTTGGAGAACGAAGATAAGGAATTCCAGTGTCTATAGCATAACAGTTAGCCCACAGTATTTCTCAATCCTGCCGAGGCTCACCTAGGATCTTGGAGATCGACAAACGCTATAGGTTTTAGATAGACGCTCTATCTCTCTAAATAGAAGCATAGTGGGAATAATAGGTAAAGTTTAGATAGATATTTTACAGCTAAAAGTCTTACCCTTCTAAAGTGGGAAGGAAGCCGTATCGCTTACCTATAACTTTACATGACATGGAAAAACATGATTCAATATAAAAAGCTATAAAGAGGCTATTGCTTATTTTACACATCCCACACCCAATATGAGACTTTGGATAATATCTAACCCTTCTCTAAATATTGAAGAGCTAAAGCCTTGGACTTCTCTAAGGCTACAACGGTGTGAAGATCCCTTTTCTGATTTTTATATAGCTTCCCATTTTCTCTTCATATCTTCTTATCGCCTCTTCATAGAATTCTAGTGTTAATCCTATGTCGTCTAAGCCGAGTATAAGCCTTTTTCTCACATTTTCCTCAATCTCAAAGCTAATGTTTTTTCCAAGATATGAGAGGGTCTTATTCTCAAGATCTATTCTAGCATATACCTCTCTCCTTAAAGCCTCCTCTATAATCTCTTTTGCGATTTCCTCCTTAACCTTCACACATACAAGGCCGTTTCTAGCTGCGTTTTCATAGAATATATCGCCAAACGATGGTGCTATGATAGCCTTTATCCCATAGTCTATTAGTGCCCAAACCGCGTGTTCCCTCGATGATCCTATTCCGAAGTTTCTACCTGTAACAAGGATCGATGCCCCTGAATATCTGGGATCATCTAGTATGAATCCCTCCTTCGGACGGCCTTGCTCATCATATCTCCACCTATAGAAAAGGTATTTCCCCAGCCCCTCCCTCTTACTTATCTTCAAGAACTGTGCTGGGATTATCTGATCCGTATCTATGTTCTCAATAGGTAGTGGAGCTACCTTACCCTCTATAATTTTGATCGCCATATGATCACCTTAACATCCAGCCATACCCTAGCTTCTCAAGAAGATCTAGATCCACTATCTCTTCCAACGGTAGGATCTCGAAATCCCTTACATCAACAAATCTACCCTCAATAGCTGCGGCCGCAGCCATTAACGGGCTGACTAGATGAGTCCTTCCACCAGGCCCCTGCCTATTTTCAAAGTTCCTATTAGAGGTACTAGCACAGCGCTCGCCAGGGGATAATCTATCTTCATTCATACCTATACACAGGCTACACCCCGAGTTCCTCCATTCAAAGCCAGCCTCTATGAAGATCCTGTGGAGCCCTAGCCTCTCAGCCTGTCTCTTAACAAGCTGTGAGCCAGGAACCACCATGGCTCTCACACCGCTTTTAACCTTCTTCCCCTTTATAACCCTTGCCGCTTGTATCAAATCATAGAGCCTTGCATTAGTACAAGACCCTATGAAGACCCTATCTATTTTAATCTCTGTTATCCTCATCCCGGGCTTGAGACCCATATACTTTAGAGCCCTCTCAACAGATGCCCTTACAACCCTATCCTCAAACGAGCTGGGATCTGGTATTGTATCGTTTACACTAGCTACCATAGCAGGGGTTGTTCCCCAAGTCACCTGAGGCTCTATCTTCGAGACATCCATCTCAAATGTTTTATGGAAATACGCACCAGGATCCGTTGATAGCGATCTCCAGAACTTAGCTAGCTCATCAAATTCCTCGCCAGCAGGGGCAAAAGGTCTTCCACGTATATATTCGATGGTCTTCTCATCTGGTGATATAATAGCGCTCCTAGCCCCAGCCTCGGTCGCCATGTTGGTGAGTGTCATCCTCTCCTCAACATTTATAGATTCTATATAGTCCCCCCTAAACTCCACTATATAGCCTATAGCTCCACCAGTACCTATAGCCCCTATAAGGGCTAGAGCTATATCTTTAGACATAACCCCTTTTCCCGGCCTACCCCTAAGCCTGATCTCCATAGCCATCGGCTTTTTAACCCATAGAGTCTGTGTTGCTAGAACATGCTCTACCTCGCTAGTACCTATCCCAAAGGCTAGTGCTCCTAGGGCTCCATGGGTCATTGTATGGCTATCCCCACATGCTATAGTCATCCCTGGTAGTGTTAATCCAAGCTCTGGACCAACAACATGTACTATGCCTTGGTAGGGGCTGTAATAGTCTAGAAGCATTATGCCATATTGATAAGCATTTTTCCTCAGAGTCTCCATCTGCTCTAGTGAGAGGGGATCTGTTATTGGCGCTGTCCTATCCCCTGTAGGAACATTGTGATCCATAATAGCTATGGTTAGATCCGGTCTCCTAACACTTCTACCACGGATTCTTATTCTCTCGAATGCAACGGGTGAGGTGACCTCGTGTATATAGTGCCTATCTATATATAGAAGATCTCTATCACCATCACTAGCTATTTTATGCATATCCCATATCTTCTCATATATGGTAAGCCCCATATAGACACCCCTAGCCACTATATTGCTCCTTAGCCATTATATCTGCTACACAGCCTCCTACTTCGGCTGTCTTCATATCACCGCCTATGTCCGGGGTTTTACAGCCCCTAACTATTGCTATCTCAACAGCCCTCTCCAAAGCCTTTGACATATCTATAAGCCTCTTATCCGATTTCCTCCTCCCAAGCCATTCAAACATCATAGCTGCTGAGAGTATCATTGCATATGGATTCGCTATACCCTTACCAGCTATGTCTGGTGCTGCACCATGCACAGGCTCGAAGATCGCTATCCCATCCCCCATATTCCCTGAGGGAGCTAGACCTATGCTCCCAGCAACCTGGGCTGCTTCATCACTTAATATATCTCCAAACATGTTTGTTGTTAGAATAACATCGAAAGACTCTGGATCCCTTATCAAAGCCATGCTAGCAGCATCTACAAGCATATCCCTAACTATAACGTTGTACCTAGATAGCTCCTCCCTAGCTACTCTTAGGAATAGCCCGCAGCTCTTTCTAAGTACATTAGCCTTATGCACTATAGTTACATGCCGCCTCCTATTTATAGCAAGCTCGCCGGCTACCCTAGCTATTCTTCTGCTCGCCTTCTCGCTAATGATCCTTAATGCTACAACTGCGTCTCCAACCTCGAATTCATAGCCCTTATATAGATCCTCTGTATTCTCCCTCACAATAACTAGATCTACCTGTCCTATGCTCTTCACACCTTGATAGCTCTTTACAGGCCTTATATTCGCATATAGATCTAGCATCTGTCTAAGCCTTACTATAACATCAGCAGCCGTCTCCCCCACAGGCCCTTTAATAGAGGCATCAGCTCTTTTAATACCCTCTATAGTCTCCTCAGGCAAAGGCGTCCCCCTCCTCTTTAAACACTCATCACCAGCATCATAGAATAGTATTTCGAATGAAACACCATATATCCTCTCAGCAGTATATATAACATTAAGTGTGGCCTCCGATATCTCAGGACCTATCCCATCACCCTTTATCCATGCTATCCTATACATCATTAGCCCCCATATCTATCCTCTACTATCTTTATATGATAATGCTATGTTGAGAGCCTCAACCACCGCCTCTGCAAATGCCCAATACATATCGGGTCTAATAGAGCTCGTAGTTATAGTTCTCCCACCTGCATCTTCTATAGTTACTATAGCTTCTACATCTACACTACCTGCTCTACCAACTCTGATCTCGTGATCCTTTATCCTAATACCATATCCCCTCAGCATGTTAGCTGCTGCATCTAAGATTGCTTCAAACCCACTCCTACCCTTTCCATGGAACACGGTGTTATCACCTTTTATAAGCACTTTTATAGCGGTTGCTACACCGAGCTCTGATGTATAAACCTCGATCCCGGATAGCCTAGCTATTTCTCCTTCCCCATGTTCCCTGATACCTAGAACCTCTCTTGCAATGCTTATGAGATCCTTATCAGTAACCCTTCTACCCATATCCCCCAGAGATTTAACCCTAGCCACTATAGCCTTCAGCTGCGATTCGTCTACTCTAAAGCCTAGCTCCTCGAGCCTAGCTCTAATACCATGTGATCCAGCATGTTTACCCACAGCCAGCCATCTCCTAGCACCAACGAGCTCAGGTGGGAAGGGCTCATATGTAGCTGGGTTTCTCAGTATACCATGTGTATGTATCCCACTCTCATGTCCAAAGGCGTTTCTACCAACAATAGCCTTATTAGGCTGCACCGGTATACCTGTTAGCCTTGAGACTAGGTTGGATACCTCTACAAGCTTCTCTGTCCTTATATTCACCTCATAGCCATATAGGAGCTTAAGCACCATTACCACCTCCTCTAGACTCGCATTCCCAGCCCTCTCACCTATCCCATTTATAGTAACATGAACCTGCCTAGCACCTGCTCTAACCCCGGCTATGCTATTAGCTGTTGCTAAGCCGAAGTCGTTATGGCAGTGAACACTAACTATCCTTCCTCTAGAAACACCTACGATGGTTCTCACAAGGTTCTCAATGAGCTCTGGTGTTGCTACACCAACAGTATCTGGTATATCCAGATATTCAGCTCCTGCATCAACAACTGCTGAGTATATCTGCTTCAGAAACTCAGGATCGCTTCTCGTGGCATCCTCAGCAGAGAATTCGATCTCAACACCATGGGATTTAAGGTATTCAACAGCCTCAACAGCCCTCCTCAGAGCCTCTTCCCTAGTAATTCCAAGCTTATATTTTAGATGAAGATCCGATGTTGCGATAAATACATGAACCCTATCAACATCAGCATCAATAGCCTGTTCCATATCCTTTACATTAGTTCTAGCCAACGCACAGATCTTAGCATTTAAACCAAGACGGGCTATCCGCTTAACAGCCTCGAACTCACCAGGACTGGTTATAGGGAAGCCAGCCTCTATAACATCTACCCCTAGCTCATCAAGAGCTTGAGCTATCCTGATCTTCTCATCAACAGTTAAAGCCACACCTGGGGTTTGCTCTCCATCCCGTAGAGTTGTATCGAATATATAAACCCTAGTGGAAGCCTAGCCCACCACCCCCACAGAGCTTACTCCTATATATGTAAACACCCTTATAAGCATTACAACTGAAACTCCGCCCTTAAGAGCAAGGTTTCCAGCAGCAAAGAGATGAAAGAGGTTAACATCATATGGTAATTGCTAAAAATAGAGACTAGCCCACTAATGTCCACAAGGGATGAAGGAACAAAGGATATGAATCTCCATAACTCTTTTAGAAGGCTGACCTCCTCCCAGCCCTAGAGGGAGCCCTCGCTCTAGCTATAGCGCTACCATCAAAGCTTATAAGAATTAACTATCCCCATCCTGAAGGGCTGAGGTTCTCAGTTGTAAGGATTTCAGCTGTAATACCTTCTATAATGTTAACCCTAGTATCCTCTTTGGAATTTTAGGGCTATAGAATGTTATTCCTCATAACAAAACAATTATATTTAGAGGCTGCAGTGTTTGATGAGGATCCCCAGGGTTAGGGTGATATCATATACTGCGGATGGTGAGAGGCTTGTTGCTGCTTCTTCTAAGAGGAGCCTTTCTTCTAGGGATGTCTCGGAGATCTTCGAGGC
>JAWAXC010000069.1 GCA_038897115.1 Sulfolobales archaeon
TCTAGCATGGTATCTAGCTAGGTTCATATATTACCATGCATTGAAGGCATCCATAGATCTTGCGAAGGAGAAGGGGGCCTTCCCAACATTCATACCAAAGCTCTATAGACCTGCGTGGGAGTTCTCAATGAGTGTTGAGGAGATACTCAAGATAGCTGGCATCGCTGATAAGCCCTCTGAAAGGGTTATGAGGCTTATAAAGGAGCTTGAGGTAGACCCAAGGTCTCTTGAGGAGGAGCTCCTAGAACATGGTGTTAGAAACGCCCAGGTTCTCTCGATAGCCCCAACAGGTACTATATCGATTATAGCCGGGACATCAAGCTCCATAGAGCCTATATTCGCCCTAGCATTTGTGAGATCCGTTGCAGTTGGAACATTTATAGAGCTCGACAGGGTCTTCCTAGACTATCTAAGGAGGTACGAGCTCGACACGCCAGAGGTTGTCGAGGCAGTGGCAGAGACTGGTTCGATAGCGCATAACCCATTCATGCCAAGAACCCTTAGAGAGCTCTTCAGAACAGCCCACGATATTAGCCCTATATACCATGTTCTACACCAGGCATCATGGCAGCAGTGGATCGATGCCGGCGCCTCGAAGACCATAAACATGGCTTCAGAGGCTAGCGAAGAGGACGTTGATCTAGTATATAGGCTTGCATGGAAACTCGGGATCAAAGGTATAACTGTGTATAGAGATAAATCTAAGAGCAGACAGGTAATATACTTCGGCCTAAAGAGTGCGGAGAGACTTAGAAAAGAGGAGAAGCAGGAGCAGCACCAAACCCAGGCTAGCATGCAGGAGCAGAAACACCAGATCCGGTCTACACTAGGTTCTAGGAGCCTGAGGATGCCGAAATTCACTGTAGAAGGCTATATAGATCCATCATGTAGAACATGTGAGCTCTAAAACACAAAGCCAATAACATATTATAAAATGCTATATATAAACGAATCTTTATTAATATGTTGTCCACGTTATTTCGGCTTTACGTTATTCATTGTCATTAATATAAATTTCCATTAAAAGTACGGCTACCCTAGTAGAATCGCAGGACGTGGGCTTAACTATATGGGTAATTTATTCTCGAGGAAGGGGAAATATCGAGGTCTATATATAGTGGTATTTATGTGTATGATTTTTGGGATGTATGAGGGGGATAATACAGATCTACTCCATGGTTTCTGTTGAAGATGCACGGGCGGTCTCGGAATTGGGAGCTGATCATGTTGGTATCATGGTAGCAAGGTCTTCGATCCCATATACAGTTGATCTGAGTTTGGGTAGGAATATCTGTAGATCTGTGAGGGGCATCTCTAAATGTGTTGTCCTCCCAATAAGTCATAACATAGCGGAGATCCTCGATATTGCTTTAAGTGTTGAAGCTGATATAGTGCAGATCGCGAGTTACGAAGAGTATCTCCCGAGGCTAAAGCATGTGGAGATATATGAAATTCTAAAGAGCCATGGTCTTAAGGTTATAAGGGTTATCCCAGTAGGTATTGGAGGGGAGCTAGATGCAGCAACATTCTATAGCAGATATAGTGACTATATAATGCTCGATACATATGGGGAGCCTCCAACACCTCTCCTGAGGGGCTTCATTGGGGGAACTGGCAAGACGCATGATTGGAGCATTAGCCGTGAGATCATAAAAGCATCTTCTAAGCCTGTGATCCTTGCTGGAGGGCTTAACCCTGATAACGTTTCTCAAGCAATAAAAATTGTAAAACCATTTGGTGTGGATGCGGCAACATCGCTCGATATAAAGGGTAGCGGTGGTAGAAAAGATCTGTTAAAGGTAAAGGCCTTTATAGAAGCTGCTAGAAGGGCTTGGGATGAGCTAGATGAGGAGGAGGTATGATTTTTTAGTTGTTGGAGATCTATGCCTTGATATAGATATATGGCCTGGGAGAAGGGTTAAGCAGGTTGAGATCAAAGACTATACAATAACACCGGCAGGCTCGGCAGGGAACACTGCACTGGCTTTGAGGGCTATAGATAAGTCAGCGTTGATCGCACTAGCATATCCTTCCTCGAAAGACCATGTGGATAAGATCTTGAGGGCTATGCTAAGAGATAGTGGTATAGAATTGATAAGCGTTAGAGGAAAGGGAGGTGGATGTTTGGTTATGAACATAATCACAGCTAAGGGTTATCGGAGAGCATATACATCTAAGGGGCCCAAGATAGAGGAGGTCTCAAAATTCTTTGACATAGCTTCAGCCAGTATAATACATATCGCTGGATATTTATTAGAGTTATTGCCTATAGATAGATTTGCGGAGAAGCTAAGTTTAATTAAAGGAAGCTCAGTAGTCTCGATAGATCTATTTCCAAGGGTCTCCGAAATTAGGTGGGAAAGTCTAAGTAAAGTGTTAAGAACAGCAGATATAGTTTTAGGGAATATATATGAGATCCGGTCAATAACCGGCAGTATTGAAAAATCCGTTGAGAAGATCCTCAGTATAGGTGTTGATGCTGTAATCGTTAAGAAGGGCTCAAAAGGCGCTACACTATATCGAAAAACACATGAAAAAATATCATGCACCCCTGGGAAAGTCAAGCCAGTAATTCTCAAGGGGGCTGGAGATGTATTCAATGCCTCATTCATAGACTCGATATATAGGGGATCTACCTACCAAGAAGCCTTAGAAAAGGCATGCAAGAACGCCTCAGAGCATGTAGTGGGAGAAGGCCCCCTCCATAAGATCCTCAGAAGGCTAGGGTTATTACAGCCGAAAGCACTATCATCTTAAAGCCCACTGCTATATAACTCCTTAAAAGCTCCGAAGCCTCTATCCAGCAGATGTGACAGCTAATAGCTAGGATTAGCTACTCGAAGAGATTCTGAATCTGCTACTCCCTGCTATATGGTATTCCAAGGGCTCTTGGCATTCTCCTACCCTTTATAGCTATTGCTACAGCTGTTAATGTGACTATATATGGTAGGGCTAGTATGAACTGGTAGGGAACAACCTCTTTAACCCCGGGAGTTACAGCTATGACTGGGGCGAGAGCGTCTGCAATACCAAATACCAGTGCAAATCCTAGAGATCCTATTGGTTCTAAGTTAGATGATATAACACATGCAAGTGCTATAAAACCCCTTCCAGCTGTAAACTCTTTTGTAAGACCTCCGAAGAAGTCTAAGGGCATGAAGGCTCCTCCCAATCCTGCCAGGAAGCCTCCTATAGCTGATGTGGTGATCCTCACAGCGTTAACGCTATGACCAGCTGCATCAAGAGCTTCTGGTGATTCTCCAGCAGCCTTTATCCAGAGGCCTAGATATGTTCTATGTAGAATTATATGAAGACCCAGGGGAATCGCTATTGCTAATATAGTTATATAGGATATTTGGAAGCCATATATATCGATCCTGGGGAGAAGCACCTCCTTAGGGGGTAGATGAAGGCCTGGAAAACCCCATATAGCTCTGAGGAGAAAGGGGAGAAGCCCTAGCGCAGTGATATTTAGCCCCATCCCAAGTATAACCTGATCAGCCTTTCCATATATACTTAACAAAGCTATGAAGAGCCCTATAAAGCTACCTATAACACCCCCAAATAGCAGTCCTAGAAAGCCGTTGTTTAGCGACTCCGCCATATATACACCTGCTACAGCGGATATCGCAAATATACCTTCAATACCTATATTAACCATTCCAGCCCTCTCATTAATCGATTCACCAGCTGCAGCGAGGGCTAGGGGTGTCATAGCTAGTAAGGCTGCTTGGATAAGTGTTAGAGGGCTTATACCGGCTATATATAGAATTGCGAGGAAAACCGCTATAGATGCTATATATAATAAATACCTGAATAACGATTCACGCCTCATCTCCTAACAACCCTCCTAATGATCCTGAGTAGCTCGGGCATAGATAGTGCTATTACAAATAAGCCGTTTAGAGCCCTAACAAGATCAGAATCTATGCCAGCCTGATACTCCATATATCTCCCACCGTTTTTTATACCCCCATATAGTATTGATGCAGCAATGATTCCCAAGGGATTATTCCTACCTATAAGGGCAACCCCTATACCCTCAAATCCGTATCCCGAGACATTCCCTAGATTCCCATATAACGCATATGTAGGGGGCTTAGCGGCGATGAGAAGCCCTCCAGCTATTCCAGATGCCAGTCCTCCCAATAAAAAGCTATATATGATTATTTTATTTATATTTACACCGGCATATCTAGCAACATCGACACCAGCACCAACCAGGGCGATCTCATATCCAATCACAGTTCTAGATAGAATTAGATAGAATATTACCGCTATCACTAGCGAAACATATATTCCGCTAGTAAGCGTTGTGCCAGGAACTATTGTGGGTAGCCTTGCACTCTCAAGAATCGAGAGTGTCTTCTCAGGCCTACTAGGATCTACAAGTATATTTGATGATATATAGATTGTTATATAATATGATATCCAGTTAAGCATTATAGTGGATATGACTTCGTGAACACCTCTAAAGATCTTGAGAAGAGATGGGATTAGAGACCATAGAGCTCCTGCAAGCCCTGAAAAGGCTATTAAAAGCATGGGGTGTAGAACTCCTAGGGGTAGGATCCCAATTGCAACAGCTGCAATAGCTCCTATATAGACCTGCCCCTCACTCCCAATATTGAAGAGCCCAGCCCTAACCCCTATAGAGAATGTTAGACCTGTAAAGGCTAGAGGCATAGCATATGAAAGAGTCTCTGCAAACCCATAGAAATTCCCAAAAGCACCTATGAACAGGCTTCTATATCCAAGCACAGGATCATATCTATATATTGTTATTAGAAGAGCGCCCACAGCTAAACCTATTACAAGTGATAAGGCGCTTTCAAACACAGGCCTTAGACGTGATAGAAGAGCCGTTACAACTCTATCTCCCTTTATGATATAAGACCCCAGACTTTAACTGAATAAGAGGCTTTTAAACACTATAACCATTATAGACATATATGTTCCCACACTATAGTAGCACAACTGTTATCAACGATGATGGATAACTCATCTAATCTCCTCCCCACTCCAAAGAGGCAGATTTCCAGCTGTAACTTTCATAAGCTATTGCTTATTTTACAACTGAAAGCCTCGTCCTTTAGGGCGGGGATGGTGTAATGCTTATAAGCTTTGATGTTAGCACTAGGTTAGATGATGATGCGGTTAAGCATGGCAACCAGGCCCCCGGATGATCATAGATGGGGGCTGGCATCCATATCCCCGAGTCCCCGAGAGGGGATAGGGGTAATTAGCCGGAGACCCGGCCCAGGGCTAAACCATGCGAGAGATCAGGGTGATCTACTATAGAATTGAAAGGGGAGGAGGTCAGAATTTATTATGATAAAAATAATTGTTGTAATAAGGTGGGCCCTGATGCCTAGTAGAGTGTGGATCGTTACAGCATCGATATATATTCTAGAAAACATATGGAGCTTCTATGTAAGAGGAGATCTAGAAGAAGTTGAAAAGATAATTGTTGTTGATGAAGGAGATGAGCTGGTTCGAAGCAAATCTAGGGAGCTCCTAAGAGATCTTGATGTAGAATTCCACGGGCCTAGGGAGAGGGAGAATTTCTTCAGGAGTAGATATGGTTCCTCTTATGAGAAATACCTATCTCTAATACCAGAGAGATCCCATGCTGAGACGAGCTACGGCTTCCTCCTAGCCTATGAAGCTGGTGTGGATTATGTGTTAGAGCTTGATGATGATGTCTACCCGGAAAATGGGTTTAGCCTTGTTAAGGATCACATATCGAATTTGAGATCCGCAAATGGGAAATACGTTGAATCTCCTGGAAAATGGATTAACACAATAGATTTCCTAGTCCTAGACCCAAGAATCGATCTCTTTCCGAGGGGACACCCATATGATCCATCGACGAGGATTAGAAGCTATAGATTTGGAGATGTAGATGGCGAGTGTGTATTGAATATGGGGCTTTGGACAGGGCATCCAGATCTGGATGCCCTAACAATACTCTACCTGGGAGGCCTCGATGGGAGGGCTAGGGTGAGTTCTATCTCCATAACTGAGAAAAGGGTTATCCCTGCGAGGGGCAACTACTTCGCGGTATGTTCTATGAATACATCATTTTCGAGAAAGATTATCCCAGCCTTCTACCAGCTTTATATGAGGTATATGGGGATAGATAGGTTTGACGATATATGGTCTGGGATCTTTTTAAAGAAGATCGCTGATAGGATAGGTGATCTAATGTGCATCGGTTCTCCAGCTGCGAGACATGTTAAAAGACCTAGATCTGTTTGGAAGGATCTAAGGGCAGAGCTCGAGGGTATGATAATAAATGAGACGTTATGGAAAATAGTGGATCAGGCGGAGATAGATAGCAAGAACTATGCAGATAGCTATATAGAGCTAGCAGATTATATAGCCAAGAGACTCGGTGAATTTAGGGAGGAGCTCCATAGAAAGTTCCTCGAAGCCCAGATATATAGAATGAGGCTATGGGTCGAGGCCCTCGATAAACTGGGTTAATCCTAATTAATATGTTTCAGAGGGATTTTCGGGGATGTGATGAATGGATATAGTTCTTTTCTTCGAGATCCACCAGCCCCTAAGGATAGCTCCTCTAATAGATATTCCCCCAGGCCTAGAGATAAAGGATCCTAAGGCGCTTTTCGAATGGGGTTTAAATGAATATGTGTTTAAAAGGGTTGCTGAGAGGGTGTATATAAAGGCATCAAAGATCCTCTATAAGAGCTTACAGGAGAATCCAGGATTTAAATTCACAATTAGCGTTTCAGGCATAGCATTAGAGCTTATGAGGAGATGGGCGCCTGAGGCTATAGAGCTTATGAGGAGGATGGCTGAGACGGAGAGGGTAGAGTTTACAGCACAGACATATTATCACTCACTAGCATGGCTTATAGATAGAGGGGAGTTTATAGAGCAGGTTTGGGAGCATGTGAAGATCTTAGACGAGCTGATAGGATATAAGCCTACATCTGCTGAGAACAGCGAGTTCATATATAACAATGATGTTGGCTGCACCCTAGCCTCTATGGGATTTAAGGTAGTAGTTACAGAGGGTGTTGAATGGATACAGGGTTTCTCCGGGTATAACTATGTATATGAAAACCCCCTCTGCGGTGTTAGACTATTGCTTAGAAACTATAGGTTAAGCGATGATATAGGATTTAGATTTAGCCTCAGAACATGGGATCAGTATCCCCTTACAGCTGATAAATATGCATCATGGCTTGAAGCCTCTCCCGGGGATGTAGTCTTTGTAGCGATGGACTACGAGACCTTTGGAGAGCATCACTGGCCAGAAACAGGGATTTATGAGTTTTTGGAGTGGCTTCCAAGGGAGATCTCGAGAAGGCCTAGGCTTAGGTTCTCAACAGTTACAGAGGCTGCTACGATGAATAGGGCTAGAGGCATATATGATGTGCCGCCATGGAATACAATAAGCTGGGCAGATGAGAGGGATCTATCAGCATGGATCGGCAATGAGATTCAGAGGATAGCTCTTGAAACGCTTAAAAACCTCTATAGCTATGCAAAGGCGCTTGGAGGAGATGTTCTCAGGCTATGGAGATTATTCTCGATGTCAGATCATTTTTATTATCAGGCAACTAAAACAGGCCCTGCAGGTGAGGTTCACAGCTATTTCAACCCATATGGAAGCCCCTATAGGGCTCAGATAACATATTTAAGAGCATTAGATATGCTTGCTAAATATATAGCTGAGAGAGCTAGGAGAGATATATGTGAGTTTCTGAAAAAATTTAGAGCACAGGATAAATACTGCTTCTACTTCAGAAATCAAAAAGGGCTCTACATTGGCGTTAAAGCATGTAGCTATGGTGAGCTTCTAAACGCCCTAGAAACCCTGCCTCGAGATATCACTGAACATCATATTGCTAGAAGAGACATAGATGCATGGCTTAAGAATGTATTGCTGATAGAAGGCGACCTTAAGGAGATAAATGAGAAATGCAGCATCAAAGCCCATCCTTGATACTGCTTGAGCTTTTGTCTGGCTTACATTGAAAGCCGAGCTCCGGTAGACTTATTACCACATTACTCTCCATGTCTATGATTATGCTAAGACGTTCTCGGGGGTGAAGGCTTAGTACTCATTGGTTAATAAGACTAAAAAGCCTGTTCAAGGCTGATGGTTTATAGCATTCTGAAAGATTGAGGAAGCCGTAATCAAGTTAGTGTTTAACCGGATCGATTTCACATATAAAACTTGGTTAACTCTTATGTATCTTTGAGGGTTAGCATATGTCGAGAATACTGCCTGAAGTTAGGAAAAGCTATGGAACATTACCTAACTATATCTATGGCGAGTTTAGATCTTCAGCGTCTGCTAAATTCCTCAAGATCTATAACCCGGCTCTTGATGAGGTGATTGGAGAGGTTCCTATATCAACTAGGGATGAGATCTCTGAGGCTGTTGATGCTGCCTATGAGGCTTTTAATAAGTGGAGGGAAGTACCTATAACTAAGAGGATCCAGTATCTATATAAGATCAAAGATATACTTGAGAGACATTTAGAGGATATCGCAAGGATCATAACACAGAATCATGGGAAAACTATACACGAGGCTAGGGGGGATATGAGGAGGACTATAGACAATGTTGAGGCAGCGATATCGGCAGCATATACGCTGGCTAAGGGAGAGTATATGCAGAACATAGCAGAGGGTATAGATGAATATATGGTTAGAGAGCCCCTCGGGGTATTTGTTATTGTAACACCTTTTAACTTTCCCACAATGATACCATTCTGGTTTATACCATATGCAATAGTTACTGGAAACACCGTTGTGGTTAAGCCAAGCGAGATAACCCCGGCACCGTTTCACTATATAATAGAACTTCTACATAGAGAGGCAGGTCTTCCAAAGGGGGTGTTAAATGTTGTACATGGAGACGGAAGTGTTGTGGAGGAGCTTATTAAGAATAAAAAGGTGGTGGGTGTTGCATCTGTTGGGAGTAGCCAGACAGCTGAGAGGATCTATAGGCTTGCAGGGGAATATGGGAAGAGAAGCCTTAATGGAGGAGGGGCGAAGAACTTTGTTGTTGTGATGCCGGATGCGGATCTTGATAGATATATCCAATCCATAATAAGCTCGTTTTTCGGAAATGCGGGGCAGAGATGTCTAGCAGGGTCAAACCTAGTTCTAGTAGGTGAGATATATAACAAGGGGCTTAAGGCATTTGTAGAGAATGCATCGAAGCTCAAGCTTGGATATGGGCTGGATGAGAGCGTTGATATGGGGCCTCTTGTTACTAACAAGGCTAGGGAGAGGGTTATAAGCTATATTGAAAGGGGTATTGAGGAAGGTGCTAAGCTAATCCTAGATGGTAGAGGTGCTAGGGTTCCAGAATATCCCAAAGGCTATTTCCTAGGGCCAACGATATTCGAGGGGGTTACGCCTGATATGGTTATAGCTAGGGAAGAGATCTTTGGCCCGGTTGCTAGTGTGATAAAGGCTGAGAGTCTAGATGAGGCTATAGAGATGATTAATAAGAGCGAGTATGGTAATGCAGCAGCTATCTTCACAAGAAGCATTGAGGCTGCAAGGAAGTTCATATCCTCTGTGGAAGCCGGCAATATAGGGGTTAACATAGGGATCCCGGCTCCAATAGCGTTCTTCCCATTCGCAGGCAGGAAGAGATCCTTCTATGGCGTATTACACCCACAGATCGATACGATAGACTTCTTCACAGATAAGAAGGTAATTATCGCAAGACCGTAGAGATTTTTCTTTTTAACTCTCAAACGTTATAAAGAGAAGGCATTGGGGCTCTTAAAGGGCGTTGGAATCGTAGTTGCCCTTGATACAAGCGATATAGATCTTATTAGAAGGGTCGTGGAGATCACATCAAGATTCAGAGATGTGACGGGCTATAAAATAGGGCTTGAAGCCTCTATCTCCCACGGGCTAAGAGCAGTTGTTAAAGTTATAAGGAGTGTTTCTGATAAGCCTATTATATATGATCATCAGAAGGCGATGAACGACACCCCCCACATAGGGAGAGGATTTGCTAGGGTTCTTAGGGAGGCTGGTGTAGATGCTGCAATAGGCTTTCCACATGCCGGGCCCAAGACTATGGCTGCATGGATCGATGCTTTGAGGGGTGAGGGGGTGATACCTATTATAGGTGGTGAGATGACCCATGAGGAATATCTAAGATCCGAGGGAGGCTATATATGTGATGACGCGCCGGAGAGGATCTACTTAACAGCCTTAGAGCTTGGAATAGAGCATTTCGTGCTTCCAGGTAATAAGGTTGATAAAGCTCTTAAATACGCAGAGATCATAGCTAGAAAGGCTAGAGATCCCGTATTTCTACTCCCTGGGGCTAGGGTGTATAGTGATTGGGATAGAATATCAAGCGAGATGATCCCTCTATATAGAAATGTACATTTAATAGTTGGAAGAGCTATTCTGAGAAAAGATCTATCTGTAGATATACTAGAGACTATGGCTAGGAGGTTGAAAGGTTATGGAGGTAAATAGGGATCTTATTAGAAGATTCTCTATAGAGCTATATAGATCTGGAGCTATATCTTTTGGCAGCTATAGACTTAGATCTGGTCGTGTGAGCCCCTACTACATAGATCTAAGGGTTTTAGTTTCTAAGCCAGATCTCCTAAAGACATCGGCAAGTCTTATGCTTAACATGATCAGCAATATATCTCCTAAACCCACAAAACTATGTGGCATACCAATGACAGGCGTTGTACTTGTATCAGCTATCTCAGTATTAGGGGGCTTACCCGGTATATATATTAGGAAGGAACCCTCGATCTATAGAGATATAATTAGAAAGGCTGAGACCTCAGGCCTTGAATGCCTAGAACATCTTAAAGGCATGTTGGGGGGGCTCAGAGGAAAGGCCCATGGGGTTTCAAGGCTTGTTGATGGTATTATAGAAAGTAACGATAGGATCCTAATAGTGGATGATGTGATTACAACAGGAGAGACGAAGATAGAGGCGGTAGAGATCCTAGAGGAGGAGTCTAGGAGAAGAGGCTTATCAATAGATATTCTGGGTGTGGCTGTCCTAGTGGATAGGGAGGAGGGGGGTTTTGAGGAGATCAGTAAAAGAGGTTTAAGGCTATATAGAGTTATAGGTATTAGAGAAATTATAGATATATTATTAGCTGAGGGCCTCATAGGGGGAGATACAGCGGAAAAGATCTATAGATATGTAGAGGGGGTGTTAGGTGAGAGGCAGGCCTGAGCCTGCAAGGGTTAAGAAGATCTATAGTGAGGGTGTATATAGATCTATAGAGATCCAGAGCGAGAGATTAGCTAGAGAGGCGTATCCAGGCAGCTTCCTAATGCTATGGATACCAGGTATCGACGAGATCCCGTTTGCAATAGCCTCCTCACACGGAGATAGCGTTGAGATCCTGGTGAGCCCCCCTAGAGGAGAAGCTACCAAGGCTCTACATAGTATATCTCCCGGTGATCTCCTAGGTGTCAGAGGCCCTTTGGGAAGGCCTCTTCCAGATACTGGGGCAAATGTTCTACTAGTAGGCTCCTCACACGGGGTTTCATATCTTAGATTCTATTTCGAGAAATATAGAGAGAAGATTGGAAAAGTTTTGCTTATAGATGATGGTATTGGCATTCCATATATAAATGTTTTTCGTAGGGATGAAGCAGATCTAGAGATTATATATAATGTGGAAGGGCTTTTAACAACATTCCCCAGATCTATCGAGAAATCGGATCTAGTAATAATATGTGTTAAAGAGAATATAGGGAGAAAGCTAGCTGAGATGCTGGTTAGCAAGGGTGTTAAGGGCTATATATGTGTTGAGAGGCCTATAAAATGCGCCCTAGGCCTCTGTGGATCATGTGATATAGGGATCTATAGATCATGTCTTGAAGGGATCTTTATTGAGGCATCAGATCTAGTGACTACAGAATATGGCTTCTGGACAAGGGATAGGAGTGGCTTGAGAATCCCAATACCAGGCTCCCAAGGATCT
>JAWAXC010000070.1 GCA_038897115.1 Sulfolobales archaeon
ATGATTTTCTCTTCTCTATAGCCTATTATAGCTCTATAGTATCCTTCGAGCTCTTGATCTAATTCTTTGTCTCCTGTGTCTATGAATAGTATGTTTGTTTTTCCAGCCTTCTCCGGTGTCATAACTATGATTATATTTTCCCTCCCAGCTGTTCTTATCACTCTAGGTGTTATCTGCTGATTCCCCCTCCCCAGTAGGAAGCCTGTGCCTCCTATTGGTGTTAATATTATTGATGGTTTTCCATATACCTCTATAAGCTTTTCCAGGGATTCCGCGTCGAGATCCTTTCCAACTGTCTTGCCGTTGTAGATGGCGTCGACTCCAAATGGTGTCTTCTCTATCCCGAGGATCTTGGCTATCTCATACATAGTTCTCCCAGGGCCTAGGATATATAGCTTATCCCTCTCCATCAGCTCGCCGATATATCTTGCTATCCCCTCAACATCATATTCATATCCAGGCTCCTTCGACCCTTGGATCAGATTCTTAGCAACTATCGTTGGTAGCTCACCATATCTCCTTATATTGAGAACCCCCCTCCTCAGATCCTCCTCATCAGCATCTATAACAGGCCTCATCTCAACCCTCGCATAGCCATCGCGATATAGGATCACGAGGTAAGCACCGCTCTCAGCCCCAAGAGCAAAAATGCCGCTATACACCTTAACACCAGCGGGGATCCCGAGTACCGGGGTATCGTGTGAGGAGCCTATAGAGAGATATATATCTCTAGCAGTTCCATCTCCACCAACAAACACTATCAACTCACACCCATATCCCCTAGCCTCAGCAGCGAATTCCATGGTATGCTCTCTACTGCTAATCCCACCTATATAGGGTTTCCCCAGCTCCACAACCTCTGATCTAGGATATCCAACTGTTTTCAAGAGATCCCCGCCCATTAGACCGGCTGGGGCAACTATCGAGCCCTCAAAGCCCAGCCTAATTAGCTCTTCTAAAAAGCGAAGCCCTTTCACAAATGCTGGGAGACTAGATCTATTTCTAACTATAGCTATAATAGCCTTTGGATCTATGCTATCGCTCCCCTTAAGCCCTAGAGGCCCACCAATACCAGCAACCGGGTTTATGAAGAAGCATATCCTCCTCAGCTTTCTCCAGACCTCCTCCTCTTCCCACCCTTCTCAGCCTTAGCCTCTACCTGCTCAACCTCAACCCCTATGCCTAGGAGACCCTCTAGCACGTGTTCGAAGAACCTGATATTAGATCCTCCCTGCCCTATGAAGGCTCCAGCACCCTCCCTATCGATCTTTATCCTCAGCCTAGGCCCTGCAAAATCAGCCTCGATAACATGCTTATGCACCCAGGTGACTGGGTGTATAGCTCTTATCCACTCTTTGAAATCAAGCACAAGCTCCACACCCCTCACCTTCTTCCCTATCTCAGACTCTATCTTCTGGATCCTCTCCCCACCCTTCCCAATGAGCTTCCCAGGTGTCTTGGTGAAGATGAATACATCAGGTATACCCTCACCCTTAACACCATATGTCTCCTTAGCCTTGCTAGCATCGAAAACAGTTATAACATCAGCATCTGGAGCGTGGATCGGTATTATATTTAGTATCTTCTTCTCCTCCTCACTCAAAGCCCTACTCCTGAGGATCAGCTCCATTAGGAGCTTCAACCCTCTCTTAGCCCCAGGCCTTACAACATCAGCCAAACCTAGATCAACTACCCTAGCCTTCTCCTCCCCAAGCAATATCTCCCTTATAATAGCCGAGGAGTCCCTCTCAACCCTCCTCAGCCTCTGAAAAACAGGGTCTCCCGCCACAATTAGCTTGCTCTTATTGCCAACCCTTATCAACACCTCTATAACGCTTTCAGCAGGCATATTCTGGATATCATCTATAAATACTAGTGACTCATCAAATGTCCTGCCCTTGAGATAATGTAGATCTACGATCTGTATCGCCCTCCTCCTCAGAAGATCCTCTAGCTCGTTCTCGATCTGAAGCGTTGATGCAAGATCCTTTAGATAATCCGTTACAAGCGATTCGAAGATATCCTTGCCAATCTCAACACCGATTCCAGCACCGCTGACCACGTTAACCAGAGGCTTTACTATAAGGAATCTTCTATAGGTGTTGTTAACTATAGCGTCTATTCCATATGCTAGTGAGAAGAGGCTCTTACCAGACCCGCTTGGCCCGAAGATCCCTACTATCTCAGCCTCAGGATCTCTAAGGGCTGAGAGCATCGCCTCCTGCCCAGGCGATAGGGGTTTGAGCCTCTCGAGAACCACCATAGGCCTCACCTAAATATTTTTACCATTATAGAGATATTAGGTTGTCTCCAACTTGGTTTTAAGGAGCTAGTTCATAGCATCCAACACCAGGATCTACTCTATCTCCTCCCACTCCCTCTTAAGGGTTAGGGCTATGAAGCCTCCTCCTAGGAATGCTCCCAACATACCAACTATAATAGCCATTTCCGTGGGCTCGTGCACAACCACCAGTAGAAGTATATAGATTAGGGATAGTGTTGCCAGCGAGATCCATCTGGGCGCCCCCTCCCTAGTATTTGCTATTGATAGCATCCCAACTATTGTTATTATAGATGCACCGATAGCCAGGCTATAGACTGTGATTCCTGGGAATAGAAATCCCATCGCTATCAGCTCTAACCCAAGCACTATAGAGAGGGCTCTAGCAACCCCTCCTCCAACACCTTCTAGAGTTGCTATGGGGATCGATAGAAGGGCTATGGTGAGGATAGCTGTTAGAGGCCTATATATATCGAGCTCCACCAGGAACTGTAATATATATAGCTCGATCCCTAGGATAAATAACAGGGATCTATCTATATCCTTCAACACCTTCCCCAGAATATCGTGTAGCAATACTTATAGGATTTCAATATAGAGGTTTCGAGCATATATATCTATACAGATATATACAAGGATATATAGATTTATTCGAGATGTTAGTGGCGAATTCAACCTACTCCACATCAATAACCCTTATTACGATGAACACTCTATATCAGAGGGGGAACTAGGTGGGGGTTAAGAGGAGAGATGTTATAAGATATATGGCAGCCCTAGGAGTAGCAGGTGCGATAGGCTCTCTAGTAATCCCCACAATAAGATATGTTACACCACCAGCTATAAGTGGTGCTGCTAAATACCCAAGATCACAGCTATTCTTCTCCAACGGCGAGCCCGTAAGAGCATCTAGACTACCTGTTAACACACCATACTTCTTCTTCTACCCCCTCAAAGATACACAGGCAATCCTAGTCAATCTCGGGGATGCCAATAACAATCCTGTTGAGGTGAAACCTATAGAGCTACCGGTAACTATGTATCCCCTCAAGGATTTCTCGCTAGCTGCTGGAGGCACCGATAAACCTATAGAGGGTCCTCCAAATGCTTCTAAATACAGATTCCCAGGAGGCGTTGGCCCAACAAGATCTATTGTTGCGTATAGCTTTATATGCCAGCATCTGGGGTGTATATATCCGCAGCTAAGATTCCACAAGCCGGGAGAGCCTACAAGTCTTAGAACAAATCCACCCGAGATAGGGCAGAGAGGAGGGGTATTCCACTGTAGGTGCCACGGATCCGTCTATGACCCCTATAGAGGGGCTGCAGTGCTTCTAGACCCAGCTATCCATCCATTGCCAGACATAATACTCGAATGGGATCAATCGACTGATTATCTATACGCCGTAGGTGTTGTAGGACCAACAATATTTGGGAAGGTATGTAATCTATGTGGAGACGTGGTTGGGGATAGGGTTACAGTATATACTGCAGAGGAGTTCGCACAGCTGGCATTGGCCTAGGTGATTAGCATGGCTAGAAGTAATATAGTTGAGAGGATATGGAATTGGATAGTTGATAGGGCTAATCTGAGGGAGATCCCGTTTAGAAGGGTGCCTTACACATACTTCGATCTAGATCACTGGCTAGGCGCTATAGTAGCATCAGCCTTTGCATGGCTCGCCATCACAGGCCTACTACTATTAATATGGTATGATGCCTCAAACCCCTATAACTCTACTATGAGGATAGTTAATGAAATACCATATGGAAAGCTCCTCCTCCCATCCCACCTATATGCGGCGCACCTCATGATCCTATCGGCGTATATACATATGTTTAGAAACTTCTTCAAAGCAGCATATAAAAAGCCGAGGGAGCTGCTATGGATAGTAGGTGTTCTAGCAGGTGTTATGACCCTCAACACAGCCTTCCTAGGCTATGTGCTAGTAGGTGATATAACATCGTCAGATGCTATTAACGTTGGAAAAGGTGTGGTAACAGGGGTCTTCGGAACAGATCTAGGTAATTACCTCCTAGCCCTCCTCTTTGGCACAAGCGCTAGTGAGACATATAAAAGGGTTCTAGCATTCCACATAATATCAGCAGGCCTTCTAGCCCTTCTCTTCGTAATACACCTAGCCCTTTTCGAGGCATATGGCCCCCCTGCGGATCCTAAGGAGAGTAGGTGGAAGGCCTCCCTCTCTATAATAAATCAGATGAGAAAAGATCTAGCCCCGTGGTTCCCAACAAACTTCCTATATATATTATATATGACTGGCATCACATGGGGCCTGCTATTGGTTCTACTCTCAATGGCTCTTTCCTTCGAGAACATACATCCCCTCATATCACCCCTCCCAGGGCCTCCAGCAGGTGTCGAGACAGAGCATCCCCCATACCCGCCATGGTTCTTCCTATTCCTCTACAAGGTAGCTGACTTCGTCTTCCTATCTATTCAGAACCCCATAACAATCTCGCTCGGCCCCCTATCAATAACGATTCCAGAGAGCCCGATATTAGTGCCATTCATAGTTGGAGTCGTGCTCCCACTCATCTACCTAATATTAGTACCCTTCCTGGATAGAAGTGATGAGAGGCACCCCCTTAAAAGGCCTATACATACAGCTATAGGTGCTATGATTGTTGTATATCTAATCCAGGCAACAATCTGGGGCGCTCTAACACCTGGAGAGCCTATACATCTTGATAGAGCCTTAGCAGTGATGATCCCGCCTATGGCTACTGTTGCGATAGGCATATACCTCCTCTCAAAGAGACACGCGGGGATCAGAGTGGGTAGGGCGAGCATTGCTAGGGGAGAGGCAGCGCTCTATGTCGGTGTTCTCCTATTAATAGCATCTGGAGCAACCCTAGCCATTAGATCCTGGGAGAGTATAATGATTACTAAGGAGTTAGACAATATAGTCTCCATCGCTTTAGGGGCTCTGGGGAGTGGTGTGGGTCTAATGATACTCAGTATAATTCCGAGAACAAGTGTTAGTGCTAGCAATAGCTCAGCAGATCCTAATACCAGGGTTAGAGCGGAAGCAATTGGAACAGCTGTTGAGGTGGAGAGGGATACTCCAACATGGATGGTTATACTTGGAGGTTTCTACCTCCTCATAATCATAGTGTCTGCTATAGCGCTAGCATATATAGATCCCATAGCTAGGGCGAGTGCCATAGCCTCATCCCTAGCTGTAATAATGCTGGCCCTCGCAGGGATTTCCCATATGGCGTATAGAACCACGAATGTTCTACCATACTCAAGCGATTATGTAGAGCTGAAGCCACATATAGCTATTATAATATTAATGCTAATGTCTATCATAGGATTAATCCCTAGATAATCGCGGATCAGCTATAGCTCTTCAATAACGTATTTATTGCTTTCGCCTATAATATGTTTTTTACCGATATGATCCGGCCTATCCCCATTTCCTCCAAATATATATCTGATATTAGGCAGCATAGGTCTCTTAGGGATCTCGAGCCTTATTCTAGCGGTTAATTGATTATCCATGCCATTGCCGAGATATCTATAGACCATTTTTTCAAAGTCAAGGCCTATTCTCCAATATGCTGATGGTTCTCTCAGAGAGTTGGCTGCTAGAAGAGCCTCTATAACTAGCTTGATCTTCTCCTCCCGAGAGATATCCATTCTAAGTATATTCTTTATAGGTACTAGGTTATCGTTTCTAACTAAGCAGGGCTTTAGATAGCCATCCGCTGTTAACCTGATCCTGGTGCATGCTGCGCAGAAGAGGGGGTTTTTAACAGGCCTTACTATCTCCACAGCTCCTCCACCATCGAGATAGTATATTGGTCTGTTATGCAGCTCCCTCCTAACCCTCATTCGAGCTATCTTTGCAAGCTCGTTCTCGAGCTCGTCTAGGAATGTATGGTATTTAGAGAAAACCTTCCTCCCCTCACCAACTGGGTGTAGCTCTATAAGCTGGAGCACTATATTCTTCTCCCTAACAATTTCTATAAGTTTCCACACATCATCCTCGTTGAAGTTCTTCAGAATCACCATGTTGATCTTCACCTGTTTATACCCAGCATTTATAGCTGCATCTATCCCACGTAGGACCCTGTCGAGTAGCCTTGTACCTGTTATCTTGTAGAATTTATCGAAATCGACTGAGTGGAGGCTTATGTTAACCCTATCAAGCCCTGCATCTCTCAGCCTTTTAGCCAGAGCCTCTAGTAGAACACCGTTTGTGGTCATAGATATATCCTCAGCTCCAGCCCTCCTCCTGATCTCCTCTATAATCTCTGGGAGATCTCTCCTGAGGGTTGGCTCACCCCCGGTTATCTTGAATCTCTTAACACCTAGCCTCGAAGCTGCCTCAGCCACTATCCCTATCTCCTCAGGGGTGAGATATTCCTTCGAATATGGATCCTCACCCTCCATGTGGCAGAAGAAGCATTTAAAATTACAGTCATGGGTTATGCTTATCCTCATAATTGTGAAGGGCCTTCCAAAGCGATCCACAATATATCTGTTATATTCATAGCTATGCTGATCTTTATTAGCCAGCACCATGCCACCAAATTATCTACACTAAAGAGTTAATATATTAGCTAGATCTGAATTGTTGTTAGGTGAAGGGAGACTCCCACATCTTCCTAGCCAGCTTACCCTCATATTTATAAACATGGATCATCTCCTTAGCCTTCTCCCTATTGGCTCTATGGATTTCTAGGAAATCGTTTATCTTGTTGATCAGGTACTCCTTTAACTCCCCTGTAAGCATCTTCCCAGATCTATAGCTCTCCTCGATCTCTGATAGGATCTTGTCATCTGGCTCGAAGAGCATTTTAAGCCATTGAAAAGACACATCTATATCTGGGTTCCCACCAAGCTTCCTATGCAGCTCAACCGTGGGTTGACCGCCTGAGAATGCATATCTCATGATCTTATTCCTAACCGTCTTGGGATCATCGGAGAGGAATATAGCAGTCTCAGGTCTAGAGGTGCTCATCTTCCCCTCAAATCCCGTGAGGGGTGGGAGGAACTTGGAGTGTATTGCAGCAGCCTTGTAATATCCAAAGGACTCTGCTAGATCCCTCTGTATCCTCCAATATGGATCCTGATCTATTGCGGCAGGTATCAGACACCTCCTTCTCTCAAAAAATGTTGGCACTATCTGGAGAGCTGGGTAAAAGATAAGCCCTATATTGGTTGAGCCGGAGAAGCCGAAGACCGCTTTGACAAGGTTATAGTTTATCTTCTTAGCTACCTTCAGGGCTAGTGGATACATCTTCCCAATATACTCGGTATCGTGGAATATGAAGGTTTTATCAGGATCGAAGCCCACAGCTATTATATCAAGTGTATTCTCATACGCCCACTTCCTAGCCTCCTCAAGGCTCATCTTCTCCTCATCAAGGAATTTCTCATCATCAGTGATCATTATATATACATTCACATTAAATCTATCCTGAAGCCACTTAGTCAGTATGAATGGTATTAGATGCCCTATATGCATAGGGCCTGAGGGACCCCTCCCAGTATATAGGAAGAAGCCATTCCCCTTTTCATAGTCATCAAGAACCTTATCAAGATCCCTGTGGGAGAAGAAAACCCCCCTTCTAAGGAGTACATGGAGCTCTCCACCGGCTAGCCTCTTTATCCTCTCGAGGAGCTCTTCCGTGATCTTCTCTGTACCGAATATCCTTATTAGCTTCTCATAATCAACCCTCCCCTTAACCTCCCAGGGAGTTACTTCAAACTCCTCCACAAACACTATCCACCAATGAGGCTATAGTTGAAAGGGGTATAAAAAATGATAGTGGATAGCCTCTACTAAGGAGTAATACCTGAGACCTTGGCAGAAACCTGCCCACTAGGGCGGGGAAGGGGCTAGGTCGAAGAAGAGTTCTGCAGCTCTATAAATCTAATTCAAACACTATATTCGGAGGAAAAAACATGAGTTAATATGATATAGGGCTATTTTCTATCTATTTTAAGGAACTCCTGGTAGTGGCTTATATATATTGGGTGTTTCTTAACCATCTCAAGATACTCTCTAGTTCTTCTGAATTTCATCGCCTCACCAACTTTGCCGGGGCCGTATCTCTTCTCATACTCCTCAAAGCTTATTGAGTACTGCTTCTGCACATAGTCCCTGTAGATCTCCGGTAAGACGTTGAAGGCGCAGAAGGGAACGATTCTGCCATCTGGCATTGTGTAGTGTATATCGCACCTCATAACCCTTTCAACATCATAGTTATATTGATCCATGAAGTGCATCATGCCGAGGAAGAGGAACTTATAGTGGAACTCGCCGAGGGCGTCATAGCTCTGCTTTACAAAGATATTCACGATGAGCTTTGGAAGCATCTTCTTTATCTCCCCCGGTACGTTCTCCCAGTTAATGAACTTAGTAACGGCATTCCATGCCAGACCAAGGCCTGTTAATATTTTGCTCCTCCCCTCTCTAAGCTCCTCGCTCTTCTCATGGAGATATTCTAGGAATCCTTCGAGATCTATCATCTTGCTTAGAGGCACGAACTCATAGTCATACACAGATGATCCCTTCTTAACTACATATACATAGCTGCCAGCACCGCAGTGTGGGTGACATGTCATTTCAAACTTAAACTTTCCTGATAAGGCCTCTGCAAACTCGGATATCGGAACACATGCTGGTACTGGGAACCAGGAATCACGATCGATCTGCCCGTTTGTCTGCTCCTCAATCCTTAGTATAGCATCAGCTATAGTGATCCTATACTTCTCCCTCTCAAACCTCTTCATCATCCCAGTAAGGCTTACAGGCTGGAAGTTAACAGCCCTTACAATATCCATATTCTTAGCGGCAAACCTTATTATATCCCCTAATATATGGTCATTAACGGATTTAATCGTTACAGGGACAAGCACGACGCTTGTCATACCAGCTTTTCTAAAGACCTCGAATGTGAAGGGTACCTCATAGTGGTTCTTCGGATTCGTCTGTGGTGTAACACCATCGAAGCTCATATATATGGTGTTAACACCTGCCTCCCTCAGCTCTCTGGCATATTTAACAGCAAGATCTGGATCCTGGTGGAACAGCCTTGCAAAGGTTATTCCATGTGTGTTCAGCTGTATATGTGTTACCCCCATGGCCTTTAGCTCCCTAACTATCTGTGGAAGATCCTCCCTAACGGTAGGCTCCCCACCGGTTATCTGTATAACAGTAGCAACGCCCTGCTTCATAAGCTGTGATACCATGAACTTTATCTGCTCTATTGTTGGCTCATATACATAGCCAGCTTTCTCAGCATAGAAGAAGCAGTACCAGCAATCTAGATCACATCTATTGGTTACCACCAGGTTTGTCAATGCGGAGTGGCTAACATGCATTGAGCATAGCCCACAGCTATATGGACATGGAGCCTCAGCAACTGTGTATGTATATCTAGCACCTCTCCCATCAACACCCTTTGCCAAGAATTTATAGTAGAGATAAGAGTCTCCGAAGTAAAGCTCATCTATACCCCCATGATCTGGACAGATCTTTCTCAGATAGATCTTATTATCCTTCTCATATATCACAGCAGGAAGGATCCTCTGGCAGTATGGACATAGGCTCTGAGTAACCCTTACAAGCTTCTCCCCATCCATTAGCTGTGGGAGAGGGCCACCTACCTTTATCTCTCTACCAGCAATCTTTATAGTTCCTGTCGCAGGATCGAATTTCCCAGGTGATGGAAGGGCCTTTGCAAGCTGGGCTGAGTGCATTCTTACCTCAGCATGCCTGGCTTTTGAAGATGAGCTCGCTACTTGGAATAGGCTCTCGATGGGCATCCAATCAACACCTTATCCTTCTATATCGGCATAAGGGGTATATAAATATAATCCATGATTGCTGCTCAGATACAAATATCCAATATAATCCCTCTAGCTGATTTAGATAGGGGTTATACTTGGATCTTAGAGAGGCTCAGGATCTAATTGCAAAGCTATATATAAATAGAGATAGGGGGAGAGGGGTTTTCGCAACATTCACATGGTTTGTTGAAGAAGTAGGCGAGCTTGCCGAGGCTCTCCTCAGTGGGGATAAGAAATCTATTGAGGAGGAGATTGCAGATGTGTTTGCATGGCTACTCTCAATCGCAAATCTAGTCAACGTTGATGTGGCAGAGGCATTTAGGAGGAAATATCTAGGAGATCCTAGGATGTGAAGCCAGGTGGCCTCACAGATAAAACCTCTCTATTAACAAGGGTTGGAGGCTCTTTCCCCATGGCAAATGCTATGAGGTTCTCGACTGCTAGCATAGCCATTGCTAGCCTCGTCTCTTTTGTTGCGGAACCGATGTGAGGTGTTAGCACAACGTTCTTAAACCTGGTGAGAGGATGATTTGGGTTCAAAGGCTCCTCCTCATAAACATCAAGCCCTGCTCCAGCTATCCACCCCTCCTCCAGAGCTTTGACAAGTGCATTAGTATCTATCACAGCCCCTCTAGATGTATTCACAATTATAGCGCCCCTCTTAACCATTCTAAGCCTCTTCTCATCAATCATATGCCTAGTCTCCTCTGTAAGGGGAACATGGATCGATATGAAGTCGCTCTTAGCCAAAAGGGTATCAAGATCTACATATTCGGCTCCCAACTCCTTCTCCTCCCTCTCAGACAGCCTTCTCCTACTATAATATATGATCTTCATGCCGAAACCCCTAGCCCTTCTAGCAACGGCCTTACCAATCCTCCCCATACCAATTATCCCGAGCGTCTTTCCATAGAGCTCTACACCTAGTAGCATGCTTGGATGGAAAGCTGTGCCGCTTCTCCACCACTCACCCCATCTAACAAAATGATCCCCCTCAACGATCCTTCTAGCAACTGCTAGGAGAAGTGCGAAGGCAAGATCCGCTGTAGCCTCTGTGAGAACATCAGGTGTGTTCGTAACATATATGCCATACCGAGTTGCGCACTTAACGTCAATATTGTCATATCCTACCGCCATATTAGCTATAATCCTTAGCCTAGGAGAAACTGTTTCGATAAGCCCACAATCAATCCTATCCCCAACCATACTTAGCACGGCATCAAATCCTCTTAGCTTCTCCTTAAGCTTCTCATATGGCGGTGGCTGATACTTATCCCATACCTCATAATCATAAACACTACTAAGTTTTTCAAGAGCTTCGCTAAAGATCTCCCTAGTTATATAGACACGAGGCCTTCTACCCATATAACCAGCCAAACAACCCACCAAATTTATTCAAATAAGTCAGGACTAAATTAGAGTTAAACCCTCTTCCAAATTAAAAAAATCTCTTAGATCGAATGGGAGACATGTTAGACGATCCAGCAAGCTAAAGCAAGGTATTTCATAAAAAGGCTAATTTTATTATACCTTATCATGTATCCACCGTTAAGCTTTAATACTTAGAGAAAAGAATTGTTTAGCTTCAGAAAGGGGGCCTCATCATTGATTCAGACGATGGCGTATACATCATCCAACCCTATAATCGAACTCCTCAAATTTAATTTTATCTAATCCTAGCCTCTGGCTACTGTTTTGTTTTCATGTTGGTTGATAAGTCCCTT
>JAWAXC010000071.1 GCA_038897115.1 Sulfolobales archaeon
TATATGGGATCGAGGTTATAATTGTGAAGCCTGGAAGACCTGCAGACTATATAGAGGTGGTTGAGCAGCCACCCCAGATAACCCAGCAAACACCCCAGACAGGAGAGCAAGGTGCTAGCAGTGCTCTAGGCGGCACAGGTGGTGGAGGCTCGCAGGGGGGTGATCTATGAGCCTGAGTCCTGATGAGATCAGATCTATGTCACGGGAGGAGAAGCTGAGACTTCTACAGGATTTAATGGCTGAGCTAGCAAAGCTCAGAGCCCAGGCTTCTATGGGCACCCTTGATAAGCCCCACAAGATAAGGATTACTAGGAAGAATATAGCGAGGATCCTAACTATATTGAGGGAGGAGGAGCTCGGAATATCTAGGAGGAGGGAGGCTAGGGGTGAGGAGAAGAAGGGGTAACCTTATATACCACGAGATCCTAGGCCTACCGGTGAGGATCGTGTCTTCTCTAGATCCTGGTGTTGAGGGGTTGGAAGGGGTAGTTGTGAATGAGACTATGAAGACCATAACAATAAGATCCTCTAGTGGGAGGGAGGTAACGACATTTAAGATCGGGACTAGATATAGATTTAGAATACCTGAGACAGGGGAGGAGGTTGAGATCGATGGTGACATGCTTTTTGGGAGGCCTGAGGATAGAGTTAGGAGGATAGTTAAGAGGTGATGGCATGAGCACCCAGGCTAGGAAAGCTGTTACTAGGGATATAGGGATTAGATATCCAGGGTTAGAACCTCCTAAGGAGGTCTGTAGCGATGATAAGTGCCCGTGGCACGGTAGTGTGAGGGTTAGAGGGCTTATCCTAACAGGTGTTGTTAGCAAGGCTAGAATGGTTAGAACTGTTACTGTTGAGAGGGAGTATCTTAAATATAACCGTAAGTTCAAAAGGTATGAGAGAAGGAGGAGCAAGATCCACGCCCATAATCCACCGTGTGTGAATGCGAAGCCAGGTGATCTAGTGGTTATAGGGGAGACAAGGCCTCTAGCTAAGAGCGTTTCTTTCGTTGTACTAGGTGTTATAAAGAGGGGAGGTGGTCAGGGTGGCTAAGAAGAGCCTTAGATCGAAGGCAGCGTTTCCTAGGAGGAGGCTGACCCCAGCTCTTGTAACAGGATCTAGGGTTGTGGTTGCAGATAATAGCGGTGCTAAGATAGGCATGGTCATAGGGGTTCCAGAGGTTAAGACAAGGCTGAGGAGACAGCCATTCGCATCAGTGGGAGATCTAGTGGTTATAACTGTTAAGAAGGGTACGCCAGATACTGTTGGACAGATATTCTATGGGATCGTTATTAGGCAGAAGAAACCATATAGAAGGCCTGATGGCACAAGAGTAGCTTTTGAGGATAACGCTGTGGTCATAGTAACCCCTGAGGGAACCCCCAAGGCTACTGAGATAAGGGGGCCTGTTGCTAGGGAAGCTGCTGAGAGGTGGTCTGCTATAGCTAACCTAGCCACTATAATTATATAGGGTGGTGGGGATGGTCCTCACAAGATCTAGCCAGCCTAGGAAGCAGAGGAAAGCCCTTGCAGAAGCCCCTCTACATGCTAGATGGAGATTCCTTAATGCAAAGCTCTCAGAGGAGCTGCAGAGGGAGTATGGGGTTAAGAGACTCCCAGTTAGGGTTGGAGATACAGTGGTTATTATGAGGGGGGATTGGAAGGGTCATGAGGGTAAGGTTGTTGAGGTAGATCTCAAGAGGTCTAGGATAGCTGTGGAGGGGGTTACGATTAAGAAGGCGGATGGAACACCTGTGTTCTATATGATACACCCATCGAAGGTTATGATTAAGAAGCTTGGCGAGGTTGACGAGGTTAGGAGGAAGATAATCGAGAGAAGGAGGAGGGGGAAGGAGAAAGAAGAGAAAGAGGAGAAGGCTGAGAGAGGCGGGAGCTCGGGAGGTGGTGCAAGTGGGTAGCATGGGTGGCTCTAGACATCTCAAGAGGCTTGCAGCCCCTTGGTTCTACCCAATCCTTAGGAAGGAGTATAAATGGGTTGTCAAGCCTTCTCCAGGGCCTCACTCGCTCGAGACCTCGGTACCTCTTCTCCTTGTTATAAGGGATATGCTGAAGATAGCCCAGACCTCTAGAGAGGCGATCAAGATTATAAGCGATGGTGTTATAAAGGTCGATGGTGTTGTTAGGAAGAGCTATAAATATCCAGTCGGTCTTATGGATGTTATAGAGATCACATCCTCTGGAGAGATCTATAGGGTTGTGCCATATCCCACGGTATATATGAAGCTCCAGCCAATCGATCGCTCTGAGGCTGGTATAAAACCCCTGAGGATCGAGGATAAGACAACTGTGAAGGGAGGGCATATACAGCTAAACCTATATGGGGGGTATAATGTTCTTGTAAAGGTTTCAGATCCTAGGAAGGCTGAGGAGGATGTTTATAGCACTATGGATACTGTTGTCATAACCCTACCCGATAAAAAGATCGTGGATCATATAAGGTTTGAGGAGGGCTCGATGGTCGTTGTTATAGGTGGTAGAAACGTTGGTAGAGTAGGGAGGGTCTTAAAGATAGTTAAGGGTATGAGGAGATATAGAACCCTTGTAACCCTGGAAGATCCAGCAGGACATGTGTTCCAGACAACAGCTGATAAGGTATATGTGATAGGGAGGGATAAACCGGTGATAACACTGCCTCCGGAGGTGTTTAGGAGATGATGCTAGAGGATATAAAGCCTGAATCCCTTCCCAAGGGTCTTTTAGAGATAATCCCTCTTGAAAGGATTAACAAGATCTTGGAGGATTGGAGGTCTAACCCGCTTAGAATACCATATATAGCTAAGGTAACAATAAACATAGGCGTTGGGGAGAGTGGTGAGAGGCTTCAGAAAGCAATGACCCTTCTGGAAAGGCTAACGGGTAGAAAGCCTGTTCCAAGGGCTGCTAAGAAAACGATAAGGGAGTTTGGTGTGAGGAGGGGTGAGAATATAGCTGCTGTGGTTACCCTTAGAAAGAGGGATGCTGAGGAGTTCCTAAAGAGGGTTTTGGAGGGGGTTGGGTGGAGGGTTAGGGCCTCCAGCTTCGATGAGTATGGCAACTTCTCGATAGGGATAAAGGAGTATCTAGTTCTGCCAGGTGCTAAATATGATGCGGAGATAGGGATCTTCGGTATGGATGTAGCTGTAACTCTAGAGAGGAAGGGCTATAGGGTTATGAGAAGGCGTAGAGCAAGATCTACAATACCTAGGAGGCACAGGGTTTCGAGGGAGGAGGCTATGCTTCTATTGGCGCTTAAATACAACGTTAATATAATACCATAGTAGTAATTGGGGAGCGGAGATGGGGAAGTACAGGCCTAGGGCTGAGAGGAAGATGGGGAGAGGCGTTCAAGTGTGTAGAAGATGCGGCTCTAGAGATGCTGTTATACAGAAATACGGTATATACCTCTGTAGACAGTGCTTCAGAGAGGTAGCAAGATCTATAGGGTTTAGAATCTATATGTAGGGTGGTAACATGGTGGTTCTAGACCCCCTAGCAAATGCTCTAACAGCTATAACAAATGCTGAGATGAGGAGCAAGCCAGAGGTAGTTGTATACCCAGCATCAAAGCTTATAGCAGCTACGCTTAGGGTTATGCAGAGATACGGCTATATAGGGGAGTTCGAGTATATCGATGATGGTAGATGGGGTAAGATAAAGATCCAGCTTCTAGGTAGGATAAACAAGGCCGGGGCTATAAAGCCTAGATACTCGGTAAGCTATAGAGATCTCCTTAGAATGCCCCCACATATTAGGAGATACCTACCCTCAAGAGATATTGGGCTGATTATTATAAGCACCTCAGCTAAAGGTGTTATAAGCCATAGAGAGGCTATAGAGGCGAGGATAGGGGGTGTAGCTATAGCATACGTATACTGAGGTGATCTCCTTGGGAGGGGCTACTGCGAGATTTGTAGTGGTTGAGGAGAGGGTAAAGATCCCAGATGGTGTTGATGTCACAATCGAGGGGAAGAAAATAACCGTTAGGGGGCCTAAGGGAGAGATTACCAGGGATTTCTCACATGCTAGAAAGGTGTTGATCTTGAGGGAGGATGGCGATATAGTTGTTAGAAGCTATATGGGCAAGTCACGGGAGAAGGCCCTGGTATACACCATAGCATCCCATATAAGGAACATGTTTACAGGTGTTACCAAGGGGTATAGATATTACCTCAAAATCATATTCACACACTTCTCAATGGGAGTTAGTGTTGAGAAGGATAGGGTTGTTATAACGAGATTCCTAGGAGGCCAGGACGTCAGGGTTGCAAAGATATTACCAGGGGTTAAGGTTACTGTGAAGGATAGGGATATAATAGTTGAGGGAGCAGATCTAGAGGCTGTGGCGCAAACCGCGGCAAATATTGAGAGGGCAACTAGGGTTAAGGATAAGGATAGGAGGATCTTCGTGGATGGGATCTATATATATGAGAAGGAGGTGATAGGTGAATGAGCACCCAGGAGATCAAAACTCTTGAGGATGCCCTTAAGAGGAGGGAAGAGGTTCTGAGGAATCTTAGAGAGCTTAGAAAGCTGCAGCACGAGATCCAGGGTAAGCAGAGGATAGAGTTCCTCAGAACCCTCTGGTGGAAGTTCCCAAAGTTCGAGAATAATCTGAGATGGGTTAAGCCGAAGGGTAAGGATAACAAGATGAGGCTCAAGATCAAGGGCTACCCACCAGTTGTTGAGATCGGCTATAGAGTGCCAGATGCTATTAGAGGGCTCCACCCAAGTGGTTTAGAGCCTGTTGTTGTGCATAATGCTGAGGAGCTGGATAAGCTAGATCCAAGGAGATATATAATATACATAGCCTCCACAGTAGGTGCTAGGAAGAGAAAGCAGATTATAGAGAAGGCTATGAACATGGGTTTTAAGGTGGCTAATGGGTGATCTAGATGCCAGATCTAACCCTTCAGAAGAGGCTCGCAGCAGAGATAATGGGTGTGGGGATTAACAACGTAAGATTCGACCCCGAGAGGATCGATGATATTGAGAAGGCATTCAGGAGGGAGGAGATTAAAGCATTGATAGAGGATGGAGCTATATATGCGATAGAGCCTTCGAGGAATAGCAGGGGTAGATGGAAGATCCTTCATGAGAAAAAGAAGAAGGGGAGGAGAAGGGGGCATGGGAGTAGAAAGGGTAAGAAGGGGGCTAGGCTGGATAAGAAGAGGGATTGGATCAACAGGGTTAGGAGGATGAGGGCATATATAAAGATGCTGAGGGAAAAGGGTGTTATAGATACTAAGCTCTATAGAAACCTATATATGAAGATCAAGGGAGGAGCGTTCCACGATGTATCATCAATTAAAACCTATCTTAAATCCATAGGGGTTTTAAAGGAGGTGTGAGGCTATGGCTAAAGGCCCGATGTATAAGGTTCCCAAGAGGAGGAGGAGGGAGGGTAAGACAAACTATTATAAAAGATATATATATGTGCTTTCAAGGGCTACAAGGCTTGTTGTTAGGAAGAGCAATAGATATATAACGCTACAGATCATAAGACCCACACCGATCGGGGATATAACCCTTGCATCGGTGCATACATCGGAGCTTATAAAGAGATTCGGGTGGAAAGGGGGTTCTAAGAATATATCTGCAGCATATCTAGCAGGGCTACTCCTAGGGATCAAGGCTAGGCTCATGGGTGTGGAGGAGGCGGTGCTGGATATAGGGCTTCACACACCCTCGAAGGGTGCGAAGGTATTTGCAGCAGCTAAGGGAGCTATAGATGCTGGGCTTAAAGTGCCTGTTGATGAGGATATGCTCCCAAGCTGGGATAGGATAAGGGGTGCTGATATAGCTAGATATGCTGAGGAGCTGTTCTCGAAAGATCCTGAGAGGTTTAAGAGGCAGTTCTCAGAAATACTATCGAGAGGGCTAGATCCTAGGAGGGCTGTGGAGCACTTTGAAGAGGTTTTTTCCAAGATCGTTGAGCTTGGAAGGAAACTAGGTGTGGAGGTGAGGGTTGGTGAGCGCTGAGGAGTTCGGTGAGAAGCTATCCCAGGCTGTATCTATAGAGGAGTGGAAGCCTAGAACCAGGCTTGGCTGGCTGGTTAAGGAGGGTAAGATAACATCGCTTAAAGAGATCTTTGATATGAATATGAAGATCAAGGAGCCCGAGATCGTTGATGCTCTCTTGGGAAGGGAGCTGCAGCACGAAATCATAGATATAAACATGGTGCAGAAAATGACAGACGCTGGCAGGATAACAAGGTTCAGAGTAGTGGTTGTGGTTGGCAATCAAAACGGCTTCGTAGGCCTTGGAGTTGGCAAGGCTAGACAGCTTAGAATGGCTGTTGACAAGGCTATAATGGATGCAAAGCTCAATATAATCCCTGTTAGAAGGGGCTGTGGAAGCTTTGAATGTGGATGCTCAGAACCCCACTCAATACCATACCAGGTCAGGGGAAAGGCTGGTAGTGTTGAGGTTGTGTTAAAACCTGCTCCCAAGGGTACAGGGCTTGTTGCTGGTGATACGGCGAAGGTTGTTCTTAGATATGCTGGTATAAGGGATATATGGTCGTGGAGTAGGGGTAAGACATCTACTACGATAAACTTCGCCATGGCAGTCTTTAACGCGCTTAAAAATGCATATAGATTTGTTACTGTAAATGAGTGGGGTAGGTAGGATGGCCCTCCTAGCTATTATAAGGCTTAGAGGAAGAGTAGACGTCCCTCCAGATGTGGAGAGAACCTTAGAGCTTCTCAGGCTCTATAAGAAGTTCCACGCATCTATATACCCAGATAGCCTTCCGGGTATCCAGGGCATGCTGAAGAAAGCTGCTATGTGGATAACCTGGGGCGAGATAGAATATGACGTGCTCCTAGAGCTTCTTAGGAAGAGGGGGAGAGCCCCTGGGAATAAGCCTTTAAGCGATGAGTATATCGCTAGAGCCACAAATGGAAAGTATAAGACTATAGAGGAGCTAGCATCATCCCTATATAAAGGGGAAGCTATGTTACATAAGATGGAAAATATTATAAAGCCTGTCTTCAGACTCCACCCACCTAGCGGAGGATTTAAGGGCTCTATCAAGAAACCATATGGCGCTGGAGGAGAGCTCGGCTATAGGGGGAAGGAGATAAACGATCTGATTAGGAGGATGATCTAGATGGTTGTTAGAAGGAGAAAGAAAAGTAGAAAGCTGAGGGGAAGAACAAGGACTATGGGATGGGGGAGTATAGGGCAGCATAGGAAATCAGGTAGCAGAGGTGGTAAGGGAGCCGTGGGATTCCACAAGCATAAGTGGATGTGGGTCCTCAAATACTTCCCAGAGTGGTATGGCAAGAGAGGCTTCATACCAAGAGGTCCTGAGCATTGGGAGGAGATAAGAGGTATAAATCTATCCCAGCTGGAGGAGCTAATCTACAAGCTATCAGCATCGGGAGAGCTTAAGCTCGAGAACGGAATACCCGTTATAGATCTTGGAGAGCATGGATATAACAAGCTATTCGGCTCTGGAAAGATATCAAGGCCTGTCAAGGTTATAGTTAAATATGCTACTGAAAAGGCTATCTCACAGATCAAAGAGGCTGGCGGAGAGGTTGTTGTTATAAGTAAAGGAGAGGCTGGGTAGCATAGGTGCTCACTTGTGGGGCTTAAAGAGCTATATATACAGAGGAAACCCCTAGCCTTTGGAGGATATGAGTGGGATAGATCTAAAACGATCTTCAGCTTTTTAGGGGTTCCTTTCGATAGCACGTCCTCCTTCAAACCAGGATCTAGATTTGCGCCAGACCACCTAAGGTTCTCGTCGAGAAGTATAGAGCTATATAGCATAAGATCTAGTGTGGATATGGAGGAGATTGGGATCTATGATGAGGGAGATCTAATAGTATCTCATGGAGATCCCCAGAAAACCCTGGAGATCCTCGAGATCGTTGTTAGAGATCTCATCTCGGAGGGAAGGATCCCAATAGTAGTTGGGGGGGAACACACAATATCCCTAGGATCCGTTAGAGGGCTTCCCAGAAGCACGGGTGTCTTAATTCTAGATGCTCATATGGATCTTAGGGATGATTTCATGGGCAATAGATATAGTCATGCATGTGTATCCAAGAGGATCTTAGAGCTTCTAGGACCAGGAGCATTGTTCATGGTTGGTGTTAGAGCCTTTACAAGGGAGGAGATGAGAACAGCTATGAAGAACAACATAGAGTTTATAACAGCACCGGAGCTGAGGAGGGAGGGGAGGAGGGCTGCTGCAGGTAAGATCCTAAGGTGGATGGATAACTTCAAAGATATATATATTTCAATCGATATAGATGTTCTAGACCCCGCATTCGCCCCAGGCACAGGCACTCCGGAGCCCGATGGAATCACAACCTGGGAGCTCCTAGACCTTCTATATGAGGTTGTTGATGAGAGAACCATAGCATTCGATCTCGTTGAGATAAACCCAATGGTAGATGTATCTGGTGTAACATCAGCTCTCGGGGCGAAAATAGTTTTTGAGGTTGCCTCCTATATACATAGCAGGAGGGCTAGGAGAAAAGGCTAACGGTGATCCCCAAATAGCTTTAATAGTGTAGAAGCTCCAGTGCTATAGTAGATGCAAGCGATCGGTAATACTTAATGCTTAAAAGCGTTGAGTCGCTTTTCTAAAGAGCTGGGAGCATATTGAGTGCTATGGCAAGCATGCATGCCCTTATAACCCATACAGATCTAGATGGCATCGGCAGTGCTGCAGTCTACATTAGACTGGGTTCTAAGGATGAGAGATATAGAGTCATATTTGTGGAGCCAGACGAGCTTCCAGAGGCTCTCGAGGATCTGTGGGAGAGATATGGAGGCTATCTAAAGAAACTCTCCATAATGGATCTTGCGCCTAATCTTGGGAATATCGAGAGGATATTTGTTATCTTAAAAGCGTTTAGAGAATCTGGTGCTAGGATCGAGTGGTTTGATCACCACGAGTGGGATGAAGAGGCTATAGCGAAGATCTCTTCAGTAGCTGAGCTGAGAATCGATAAGAGCACCTGTGCAACTGGTGTTGTTGCATCCTCATTCGAGGAGAGGGATCCATATGTAGCTAGTATTGTATCGGCTGTGTGCTCCCTAGATCTATGGAGATTCCACGATCCCCTATCCCCATGGCTGGCAAGGCTCATCATCTATAGAAGAGATGATCTTTGGAGAACAATACTCCTAGAGATGCTTGTGAAGAGCAGCACCCTCGAAGAGGTTGTTACATGGGGTAAAAGGTATATTGAGAGGGTTGTTGACAGAGAGTTAAACCTATATAACTATTATAGGAAAAAGATAAGGATCACAAGTGCCGATGGTGTAAAGCTAGCATCTGTGGTTAAGAGACATAGAGAGATCTCTACAAGCAGCCTAGCACACTATATGCTATCGATAAGCGGTGGCGACATAGCTCTAGTGATAAACCCCTCGGGACCTCTGAGCCTTAGATCTAGGAAGTGTGATGTGAGAATAGTAGCTTTAAAACTAGGTGGGGGAGGTCATAAGCCTGCTGCTGGAGCCTTTATAAGGGTGCCTTTTCTCCATAGGATATTATATAGGTTTGGCATAGAATCGCCTCTCCACAGCTATGTATTATCTAAGGTAGCGGCGGCAGTAAGATCTACGGGCTGTATAGCGATAACACCATCCACATAGATCTAAAAACATAGTTTGTATATGCGTTTCTTATATAGGCTTTAGAGTATACCAAATATGGTAGGGGTCTAAAGGGATTGAATGACAAGAAGAGCCGAGAGCTCTCCAAGGTGGCCGAGGTTAGAACCCCCCTTGAGAAGAACTTCAGGGGGTTAATACTATCTACCAGGGGTAAGGTCTCTATATATGATGCTTGGTACCCGCCTCTCAACAGACTCATAGATCATATATCAACGATAATAGCTGATATGGATATAAGAGACGGCGGCCCCAGAATCCTGAAAATACCTATGAATATAGCGAAGAACTCTGAATTCGACATTAGAACTGCATCGACCTATGCTGTGGTTAGGTTCCTCACATCTGTAGCCCCACTCATGATAAAGGAGACCGAGGAGGAGGGGTTTGGAATAGCCCTAGCTTTTGTAGACGCATCCCAGGAGGAGCCAGAGATAGTTGCCCTAGGTGTTGGTGCTAATAAATGCATATATGAATGTGAGAGGATCTTTGTTAGAAGTATAATAGCTATATATATGCCTAAACCCCCTGAGAAGAGCGATGAGAGGAGAAAGCTTCTAAGAGATATAGCTATGAAGGTAAGCACATATCTAGATAAAGAGGCTGTAACATCTTTCCTCACTAGCCTAGGCTATCTAGGGTATTCAATATCTAGGGTGCCGATAGCGATATACATGCTTAGAACATCTGAGAAGGGAGAGGGCGAGGGGGTAGAGGTTGTTATTAGGGAGGGTATGGAGAGCTTTGTAGTTAGGCTGCCAACTAGGAATCCTGAGTGGAGCCTCTCAATGTTTCCAGAAAAGCTAGTAGCAGATCTAGAGACAATAGTTGTGAAACCTATAAAGCTAGGCTATAGCTTCGCACCTAAAGGGATAATACTTATGGGCCCACCTGGTGTTGGTAAGAGCGTGTTAGCTGAGGCGATAGCCCAGAGTCTCGGTAAGAAGGTGGTTGATCTAAAACCATCTATATATAGATCTATGTGGTATGGTATGACAGAGAAGATACTGGATAAGATTCTGAAGAGCATAGTGAAGAGGACAGATATAGCTCTTGTAATAGACGATGCCGAGTTTCTAGTAAGCAGAACCATGGCTGTGCATGAGGTTCATGTAAGCGAGATCTCTTTGATCCTTAACTTCCTACAGAAGCCAGTTAGACCATTAACAATACTCACATCTAACAGCCCAACACTAATAGATCCAGCTATTCTGAGACCGGGGAGAATAGATGTAGCAGTTGTAATGGGCTATCCAGATAGGGAGGCTAGGAAGGTAATTATAGAGAACCTATTGAAGAAATATGGTGCACAGGTAAGCGAAGATCTCAAGGAGAGCCTTGTAATGGCAACAAGATGGATGAGCAATGCAGAGATAGATGCCCTTATAAGGATGGCTCTATCCAAAGGGGATGGAAAGCTAACAGCGGAAACAATAGAGTGGGCTAGAAGGAGATTTAGAATAGACTATAATGTGAGGGCCTCTGAGCATCAGTTCATGAGATGGAGCATCTCCCACATGCCGGGTTTAGTTATAACATATATACCTCAGGACCACGAGATCTAATTAGTTAAAAGCATCCCCCCGACTAACAATTAATAATTGAAAGGGTTATCCTTGCACCCCTAATCTATGGAAAAAAGCGGATCAATAGATCTATAATAAGATATAGTGGATCGTTTATCCAAAGAGCGCTGAGAGACCCTGCTCAAGCTCCTCCTCAGTAACCTCTTTCTTCTCCTCCTTCTTCTCTTCCTCCTTAGCCTGTGGCTTTGCCTGCTGCGCCTGTGCCTGAGCCTGTGGCTGTGAAGGTGTTATAGCAACTGTTGTGGGTGCTAGGGCTGCTGTCTTTATAATCTCATCTATGTTGATCTGCTTTATCGCAGCTACCAAGCTCTTTAATCTAATCTCATCTACCTCTATCCCGGCTGAGAGGAGCACCTTCCTTATATTATCCTCGCTTATCTCCTTCCCAGCTGAGTGTAGGAGTAGTGTGGCGTAGACGTATTCGATATCGATTCACCTATAGATATATTGCCTAGTAGGGATATAAGC
>JAWAXC010000072.1:0-7339 GCA_038897115.1 Sulfolobales archaeon
ATGATTAAGAGGAGGAAGATGGCTGAGCTGGCTAGGAGGGCTGAGCAGGAGAGGGCTAGGAGGGAGAGGGAGGCTGCTGAAGAGGCTCTGAGGCAGGAGCTTCTGAGGAGGATCCTTACGCCAGAGGCTAGGGAGAGGCTTGCAAATCTAAGGCTTGTGAGGCCTGAGCTAGTCAAATCCCTAGAGGATCAGCTTATAGTGCTTGCCCAAAGCGGTAGAATAAAGATCCCGATTACTGATGAGGAGCTCAAGACAATACTTCAGAACCTCTTTGAGAGGACAAGGAGGGAGATAAGGATAAATATTAGGGAGAAGGGGTGGTGAGATGGCTAGGAACAAGCCCCTCGCTAAGAAGCTGAGGCTTATAAATAGGGAGAAGAGCAACTCCCCGATACCGGTTTGGGTTGTTGCAAAAACCATGAGGAGGATCAGGTATAGGCCTAGGCTGAGGCATTGGAGGAGGAGTAAGCTTAAGGATGTGTGAGGTGATCATATGGTTAAAGAGAAGGATGAAGCACTATATGTGATACCACTCCAAAGGGTATATTGGGGAGGTAGTAGGAGGACAAGGGGTAAGAGGGCTATAAGGCTTATAAAGGAGTTTGTTAAGAGGCATTTCAAGGCTGAGAGGGTTATTATAGATAATATGGTTAATGAATATATATTCAGCTATAAGATTGAGAAGCCCCCTAGGAGGATCGCTGTGAAGGTTATAAAGATCGATGAGGGCATCTACAAGGTGCTCCTAGCGGTACCAGTGCGGAGCCAAGGTAAATAGATTATTGAAAGGGCTGTGGGGCTGGGATGTCGAGGATCGCTATAGAGAAGGCCGATATCCTTGGAAACCCAAACATAGGGATATATGTTTTCGCTAATAATGAGGTTGCTATAGCACCTCCAATAATACCCCCGGATTTTGAGGAGCTATTGATAAGAGTGCTAAGGGTGAAAAGGGTTATAAAGACTAAGATCAGCGATACTATATTGCCTGGGGTAATGGTTGCTGGCAATGATAAGGGTATACTGGTTCCAAGGACTATAAGGGATGAGGAGCTGAGGGCTATTAAGGAGGGGTTCAGCGGCAACATAGCGGTTATCAAGGCGCCACCAAATGCTCTGGGGAATATAATAGTTGCTAACTCGAGAGCAGCTATGATCTACAAGGATCTAGATGATGAAATAGCTAAGCTTATAATGGATACCCTCGAGGTGGAGAGGGTTGTGAGGGGAACAATAGCTGGTCTAGTAACTGTTGGATCAGCAGCTGTTATAACAAATAGGGGTGGGCTTGTCCATCCCGATGCGAAGCAGGATGAGATCGAGTATCTATCACAGCTATTCAAGGTAAACATAGATGTCTCCTCTGTGAATTTCGGCGTATTCTTCGTAAGATCAGGGATAATAGCTAATGATCATGGGGTAATAGTTGGATCTAGGACTACGGGGCCTGAAATATTAAGGATAAGTAGGATACTTGGTGGTGGTGTATAGAATGGGTGAGGTAAAGATCTACAGGGTATCTGGGCTAGCCCTCTTCGGCCATGATAAGTTCCCTGAGTGGAGGAAGTTCTCTATAGAGGTTAGGGCTTTGAATGAGAGACATGCATTAGAATATATATACTCCGTTATGGGGAGTAGGCATAAGCTGAAGAGATCTAATATAAAGATCTTGAAGATCGAGGAGATCAGGCCTGAGGAGGCTAGAAGCACTTTTATAAGGGAGCTCTCGAGGATCACTGGGTGGGAGATTGTCCGCTAGGGGTCAGGAGAGGAGGGTAACATATAGAGAGGCTGTTGAGAGGCTTGTAAGCGATATAAACAGGGTTGAGGAGTATATAAGGTCGCTGCAGCAGAATGCAAACATAGTGCTCGCAGAGCTTGAGGAGCTTAGAATAGCTAGGGAGGCTCTAGAGCAGCTCAAAGTGTACAAGGGTGAGGAGGCACTGCTAGCACTGGATAGGAGGGGGCATGTAATGGCTAAAGGCATTATAACTGCTAAGGATAGGGTGATAGCGAATATAGGTGGTGAATTCCTCATGGAGGTTCCAATAGATGAGGCTATAAAGATAATAGTTGCTAAGGAAAGCGATCTCAGGAATGCGCTAAATGCTATAAACCAGGAGATAAGCTCAGCCTATACACTGTATGAGAGGCTCAGAGCTGCCCTAAGCCAGATAGTTGAGGAGGCGGAGAAAAAGGCTAGGGAGGAGAGTAAGAGCGGGTAGACTTCTTGTTCAAGGCGCTTAAAAACATCTTCTCATCGATAAAATCCTCTATAGCTAAGGGGATCTCAGAAGCGATAGGATCTATAGCGACTAAGGAGATCAGATATGAGGATGTGTTAAAGGTATCAGAGGAGCTTATCATCAAGCTAGTAGAGGCCGATGTTGCATATGAGGTTGCAGAGGAGATTATAAGGGGTGTTGCGAAGAGGCTCGATGGAACTAGAATAGGGAGGTTTGAAGATCTAGAGGTGTTTGTTGGGGAGAAGTTGAGGGAGACTATAAGGGATATCCTTAGAAGGGGTGTCTGGGAAGGCGATCTAATATCGATGGCAAGATCTAAAAAACCATTCAAAATAGTCTTTATGGGTGTCAACGGGGTTGGGAAGACAACAACGATAGCTAAGGTTGCTAGATATCTATCGAAGAACGGGCTTAAGGTTCTAGTAGTAGCTGGAGACACATTCAGAGCTGGTGCTCAGGAGCAGCTCGCCATACACTGCTCAAGGCTAGGCATACCTCTTTTCAGGGGCAAATACGGATCCGATCCAGGGGCTGTTGTCTTCGATGCTATAAGGCATGCGGAGAAAAGTGGGTATGATGTTGTGCTCATAGATACTGCTGGGAGGCAGCATACAGATAGAGATCTTATGGAGGAGATCAAGAAGATCATAAGGATCTCAAGGCCAGATCTTAGGGTTCTAGTGCTAGACTCACTAACAGGGAACGATGCTGTGAACCAGGCTAGGGAGTTTGATAAACATGTTGGAGTAGATATAGCTATATTGACAAAGCTAGATGCAAATGCCACGGGAGGATCTGCGATAAGCATTATAGCCTCTATAGGGAAGCCAATAGCCTTTATAGGTGTTGGCCAGGGATATGATGATCTGAGGAGATATGATCCTGAGGAGATATTATCTAAGATCTTCTCTACTGAAGAGTAGATAGCTAGAGGATCAATAGATCTCTTGGGGGGAGGTGTTTACAGACCTTCTCCAAACCGATCCTTGATAGGGGTTTGGTTAGGTGCTTCATATTCCTGGGCGGAGGCTTATATATACCCTCCGAGATCCTCCTATCAAGCTTAACAGCTATCTTAGAAGCCCTAGGATCTCTATATCCGCATCTCCTACACCTATACCCCTTCCCCCTCCCCATGCTCTCCATGCTAGAACCGCATCTAGGGCATCTTGGAGGCATCTCTATATATTGATCTGAGAGTCTCAGTACCTTTAGATACTCGGCATTTATAACAGGAGACTCTCCATCATCTTTGATCCATGGTTTAACAGATCCACCAACAGCTATTAGATCGCCGGGGGCAAGTGATCTGGCAACTTTGTTTGCCTCGCCAGCCTCTCTATATATTGCTACATCTATCTCAGAAGATCCATCGGAGATCCTGAGGATCACATCGCCACCCCTTAGAACCCTTGGAGGATCTATAACCCTTCCCCTGAACAACCCTGTTCTATAGAATTTAGCATCAGCTATAGATCTCGGTATTAGATGCTGATCAGTAGCCTGATTTGTTCGAAAAACCGCATAGCCAGAGATATTTTCTGGCTTAAGTATGTTGAAGGCCTTCACAAGGATCTCCGGGGATTCCCCTCTTATGCCGAGGGCTACTGGTGCGCCTGTAGATGGCTTTATAAGGGGCTTGCCCGTCTCAGGATCTATGTTATTGAATGTTAAAGGCCTTGTCTCAATATCCATCTTAGCCAGCCTCTCAGGATCTATATATACGTTTTCAACATTATCTGAGTAGGCTATGATCTCATATGTGCAGTCTCCCTCGATATAGTAGTGGGATATAGATCCTAGGGCGCCTATAACGCCCTTCCCAGCTATATGTATCCTCCCACCGATCTTCTCTATAACCCTCTCTATATAGGAGATCTCAGCTATATCTGTCAGCAGATCTATATAGATCTTCCTCGCAATTGTCAAGGGCATTCTACCTATAAGCGATATAACGCCAGGCTCTCTCCCAGGCATTGTCCTGCTATCTAGGAGCGAGGTTGCTATCTCAACCACCTCCCTCAGATCGTTTTCCTCACCAGCCACGTGGATCGATAGAGCGCCATTCCCCCTCGTCCTCAGAGGTATCGCTGGATTCAGCCTTGTTAGGAGTGGATAGTCTAGAAACCTCAGCCTAGAACCCACAGAGGATCTCTTTATCTCCTTGAGCAAGCTATATATGTAATATGTTGTGCAGCCCCAACCAAACGTATCAAGATCATCGACGCCTATGTGAAGCTCATATAGATCTACGTGGTTCTCCATATCATTGCTTCTCCACCCTATCTAGAACCTGAAAGGATATTAGCATAACACCTATCACGGAGATCTAGCTCTTATATGCTGGTTATCACTAGATAATGGGGGGTTTCATGGGGAACAGGCTTGTATATCTCCAACCTGTATCAAGATCTACATCCCTTCTCATGGGTGTGAGGGAGATCCTCTATAGGGGTAGAACAAGGTATCAAGAGGTTGAAATAGTCGTTTTCGAAGAATATGGGCTCTCACTAATACTAGATGGACTTGTACAATCAACAGAGGCTGATGAGGCTATATATCATGAGGCTCTTGTCCATCCAGCAATGGTTACCCATGGATCTCCTGAGAAGGTTCTTATAATAGGGGGTGGTGAGGGCTATACCTTGAGAGAGGTTCTAAGATACTCTAGTGTTAAGGAGGCTGTTATGGTTGATATAGATGGGGAGTTGGTTGAGATTGCTAAGAAGCTTCTAGCAAGGATTCATAGGAATAGCTTTGAAGATCCAAGGGCGAGGGTTGTTATAATGGATGGCTTCGAATATGTGGATAAGGCTAGAGAGGTGTTCGACGTAGTTATAGTAGATCTTACAGATCCATATGGGCCTGAGATAGGTAAGAGGCTCTATACAGAGGAGTTCTATAGGAAGCTACATAGCATAACGGGGGAGAGGGGTGTAGTGGTTACACAGGCTGGATGTGCGTTCTACTATCCAGAGTATTATAGGAATATCTATGAGGCCATGAGTAGGGTTTTTAGATATTCTAGGGGATACTCGATGTGGATACCCTCCTTCGGATATGCTGTCAGCTATGTGATAGCTTCTAAGCATAGAGATCCAGCATCCCTTGGCGAGGGTGAGGTGGACGAGATTCTGAGGAGGAATATGGTTGAGGGTCTCAAGATATATTCTGGGAGAACCCATGAGGGCCTTATGAAAACTCCGGTGCTGATCTAGGAGATCCTATTTAGAGGCATATCCCTCGATGTGGGGGTTGGGGAGAGGATCTACATGAATAAAAGGAATTGTTTAAAAGCTATCTACCTTTGAACTCAGGCTTTCTCCTCTGGAGGAAAGCTGATACACCCTCAACTAGATCCTCTGTTGAGAAGAGTATAGAGAATAGAGACGACTCTAGAGCTAACCCAGCCTCTAATGGGTAGTCGCTGCCAAGGTTTATAGCGATCTTAGCTGCCATAAGGGCTATCGGGGGTTTCTCGGCTAGCTTGTTTGCGAGGGCTCTTGTCTCGCTTTCAAGCCTGTCATGTGGAACCACCCTGTTAACAAGCCCTATCCTCTCAGCCTCTCTAGCTGGTATTGGCTCTCCAAGCATTATGAGCTCCTTAGCCCTGCCCCTCCCAACTAGCTTTGATAGCCTCTGTGTGCCTCCAGCACCTGGTATTAGGCCTAGGTTTATCTCTGGCTGGCCCAGCATCGCGTTCTCAGATGCTATTCTAATATCACATGCCATAGCCAGCTCCAGCCCTCCTCCTAATGCGTAGCCGTTTATAGATGCTATAACAGGCTTTGGCGTTCTCTCGATCATGTTGAGGATCTCTTGGAACCTTCTAGAATATATATAGGAGTTAACGGGGTTCACATTTGTGAACGCCGTTACATCTGCTCCTGCTGAGAAGGCCCTTCCAGATCCTGTGATCACTATAACCCTTACCCCCTCATCAGCCTCTAGCTCTCTAAGGGCTGAGGAGATCTCCTCGAGCATTTCGGGGGATATAGCGTTTAGCTTTTCAGGCCTGTTAAGGACTATCCACCCAACCCTATTCTCCCTCCTAACTATTACTGTCTTCATCCTCTTCTCGGAGATCCCTGCATATGTGTAGAAGCCCATACCAGATCTAATCCCAACCCTGTTCTCCGAGACCATTTTGAGGAGAAGGCTTCTCGGGCTGTTATGAGACATAGCTTCTGAGGATGCTATCTTTTTAAGCCTTTCAACAACATTATCTATCCCCCATTCATCAGCCATCTCCAGGATCCCCCTGGGGTATCCGAGGCCGAGTTTCACAGCCTTGTCTATTGTGCTTGGGGAATCCACGATACCCTCTTCCAATAGATATGCAGCCTCATTAACCATTGGAGCAAATACCTCGATAAGATCTACCTTCTCTCCATCCTCCCTCGGTATAGCTGGCCTGGAGTAAACACCTGGCGAGGGGTATGTGTAGAAGCCCCTACCACTCTTCATCCCAAGCTCGCCCCTCCCATATTTATCGGCTATGCTTCTGCAGAGCCTAGCTTTGAAGCCCCTCTTGCTCATCTCATTAAATATAGATGCAACAACATCGATCCCCGTGAAGTCTATAAGCTCAAACACCCCCATTGGAAGCCCCGCCCTATATCTAAGGGCGCTATCTATGGCAACCACTGTGTAGCCCTGCTCCTCAACCATGTAGCAGGCCTGCTCAATCAGCCTAGAGAGTAGCCTATTAACTATGAACCCAGGTATATCTCTATTAACGATAACAACCTCCTTACCCATCCTCCTCGCAACATCTATAGTTATCTTTAGAGTATCATCAGATGTCTGGGGCCCCCTTATAATCTCTACAAGGGGCATTAATGGGGGTGGGTTGAAGAAGTGCATACCTATAACCCGATCCGGTCTTGTGGTTGATGCCGCGATCTCGCCTATGGGTAGGGAGGAGGTGTTTGTAGCGAGTATAGCATGTCTAGGCGTTGATCTATCTAGTGTTGAGAACACCTGCCTCTTAAGATCCATATTCTCTGGCACAGCCTCTATCACAAAATCAGCATCTCTAGCAGCATCCTCTATAGAGACGCTGGTAGAGATCCTCGACATAATAGTCTCTA
>JAWAXC010000072.1:7948-11674 GCA_038897115.1 Sulfolobales archaeon
ATACCTAGAAGGGTTATGAGGGAGCTGGAGCTAGATGCCGGTGACTTTATAGAGATAAGGGGTTTTAAAGGCGTTGCCTATGCCCAGGTGTGGCCTTCTTATTCTGAGGATGAGGGGAGGGATATTATAAGGATCGATGGGTATATGAGGGAGGTGCTGGGTGTAGGTATAGGGGATATAGTAACAATATCCAAGGCCCATAACGTTGCTCCAGGAGATAGGGTTGTGCTAGCCCCTACAGAGGACTTCATACCACATGAATATACAGGCTATATAGCTGAGCATATAAAGAGTGAGATGCTCAACAAGCCCCTGGCAAGGGGGGAGGTTATTTTAGTCCCTATATATGCTGGTGCTCTAAGGCTAGCAGTTATATCTACATCACCATCAACAGCTATATATATAACCGAGAGGACAGAGGTTGTTATAAAGCCAGAGCCTGTTAAGGAGATAGCTGAGAGGATCCCGAGGGTTACCTGGGAGGATATAGGGGATCTTGAGGAGGCTAAGGCGAGGCTGAGGGAGATTGTCGAGCTACCTATGAGGCATCCAGAGCTATTTAGACACCTAGGTATAGAGCCTCCTAAAGGTGTGCTTCTCTACGGCCCACCAGGTGTTGGTAAAACCCTGTTGGCGAAGGCGCTTGCGAACGAGGTTGGAGCTTATTTCATAGCTATCAATGGTCCTGAGATTATGAGTAAGTTCTATGGTGAGAGTGAGCAGAGGCTTAGAGAGATCTTTGAGGAGGCTAGGAAGAACGCTCCTGCAATAATATTTATAGATGAGATAGACGCTATAGCGCCAAAGAGGGAGGAGGTTGTTGGTGAGGTTGAGAAGAGGGTTGTTGCACAACTCCTAACACTTATGGACGGCCTTGCCGAGAGGGGCAGGGTTATAGTTATAGGTGCTACAAATAGGCCCGACGCCCTCGACCCGGCTCTTAGAAGGCCTGGGAGGTTTGATAGGGAGATAGAGATACCGCCTCCAGATAAGAAGGCTAGGAGGGAGATACTTGCTGTCCACACTAGAAGCGTTCCTCTAGATGATGATGTGAATCTCGATAAAATTGCGGAGATGACGCATGGATATACAGGTGCTGATCTAGCAGCCCTTGTTAAGGAGGCTGCTATGAATGCCCTCAGGAGATTCCTCGCCGAGAAGAACGTGGATCTCTCGAAGCCCATCCCATCGGAGCTTCTGAGAACGCTTAAGGTGAATATGAATGACTTCATACAGGCTATGAATATGATCCACCCATCACTGCTTAGAGAGGTCTTTGTAGAGGTTCCCGAGGTTAGGTGGAGCGATATAGGTGGTCTAGATGATGTTAAACAACAGCTCAGAGAAGCTGTTGAGTGGCCGCTAAAGTATCAAGATATATTTGAGAGGATGGGTATAAGGCCTCCTAAGGGTATACTTCTCTACGGCCCGCCAGGCGTTGGTAAAACATTATTAGCAAAGGCTGCTGCAACTGAGAGCGGTGCTAACTTCATAGCTGTTAACGGCCCCGAGATCCTGAGTAAATGGGTTGGTGAGAGTGAGAGGGCTATTAGGGAGATATTTAGGAGGGCTAGGATGGTTGCGCCGGCAATAATATTCCTAGACGAAATCGATTCTATAGCTCCTGCAAGGGGTTCGAGGGTAGATTCCGGTGTAACAGATCGGATTGTTAACCAGCTCCTAACAGAGATGGATGGGATAAAGCCGTTGAGAGGTGTGGTTGTTATCGCAGCAACCAATAGACCAGACCTCCTAGATCCAGCCCTTCTAAGGCCTGGGAGATTCGATAGGATTATAAAGGTACCACCACCAGATAGGAAAGCGAGGCTCGAGATACTGAAGATACACACTAGAAGAGTTCCTCTAGCACCAGATGTTGATCTTGAGAAGCTGGCTGACATGACAAATGGCTTCACAGGAGCAGATCTAGAGGCCCTTGTGAGAGAGGCAGTAATGCTAGCTCTGAGAGAGAAGCTAGAGGCTAGAGAGGTTAGCATGAAGTACTTCCTAGAGGCCCTCAAGGTTGTAAAGCCATCGCTAAGCGAGGATGTTATGGAGAAATACCAGAGTATTGAGAAGACCCTGAGGAGTCTATTCATATGACTTCAACGACAAAAACAGTCGTAGAGATCTTTAATAAATATGCTAGTAGATATGATTCCTGGTATGAGCGGAACAAAATCACTGCTGAGAATGAGGTTAGACTTATAAAAACAATATCGGTTGGAGCGAAGACCCCATGTATAGATATTGGAGGCGGTACGGGGTACTTTACACATATCCTTGGATGTATAAATCTAGATCCTTCGCATGAAATGCTGTTACTATCTAGGAAAAGGGTATCCGATGCGATCCAGGGATATGGGGAGTATCTACCGATAAGAACTGAGAGTATGTGGTCCGCTCTCATCGTTGTAACTATATGCTTTGTTGAATCACCAGCAGATCTTTTATCAGAGGTATATAGAGTTCTTAAAAGGGGTGGCAGCCTTCTACTATGTATAATCCCTAGAGATTCGCCTTGGGGAGAATATTATTCTAGTAAGAGGGATTCTCCATTCTATAGAGTTGCTAGGTTTTTAACGAAGAGGGAAGCAATAGATCTTATAGAGGATATAGGGTTTAGCATCGAGAATATAATGGGTACTCTTAGCTATCCACCATGGGCTGAGCCGTATCCCGAGGATCCCCAGCCCCTTCGCAATGAACATGGATTTATATGTTTAAAAGCTGTAAAGAATGTTTAGATCTAACTATTTGGGTGCTATCTAAATGCTTTTTAACCATGATTAAAAGCCCTTTTATTGGGCTGGGTGAGGGTTGGTTTAAAGATCCTAGGGTATACTTAGGTTATTTAGCTCTTAAACAGATTAGTCTTTGGGGATATTGGGTGGCGTATGAGCAGCTAGGGACGGGAGCAACTGCTGTTGGGCTGAAGATTGGTAATGTAGTTGTTCTCGGCTCTGAGAAGAGGTTTGGATATGGGGGCTTTGTTATGAGTAGATCTGCTAAGAAGGTCTTCAAGATCCATGATAGGATAGCTATAGCGGCTGCAGGTATCTTCGCTGACATGATAACAATCTCAAGGATCATGTCGACAGAGATTAGATATTACGAGATGTCATCAGGAACAAGGATAAGTGTTAGGGGTGCTGCAAAGCTTTTATCAGCAATCCTATATTCATATAAATACACACCCTTCATAACAGAGCTCATAGTCGGTGGTGTGGATGAGGAAGGTGCACACATATATGTTATGGACCCGCTTGGCTCTGTCATCGAGGATGAATATGCAGCCGTTGGGACAGGGGCGCCTATAGCGATTGGTGTTATAGAGACCGAATATCCATCCCTTATATCTAGGAAAACACAGGATGGTAGAGAACCTGTTGAGGACGCTGTAAACCTCGTGGTAAAGGCTATAAGGGCTGCAGCGGCAAGGGATACAATGTCTGGTGATGGGATAGATATAGCTATTGTTAGGAGCAATGGTATAGAGGAGAGGACATACCCCATAAGATAGTATTTGGTGTGTTTTTGTGCTAAATAATCGGTCAAGACACCGGGGTTTTGATCTATCGCGTGCGGCTCAAGCACAGATTATGATCTCTAGGAAGGTCTCGATAGAGAGGCTAGGGGGAGAGCCTAGGAGAGTTATAGGGCTTGATGTATCATATAGAGGCGACCATGGATATGCTGTAGCCGTATCCATAGACTTTTCAACCC
>JAWAXC010000073.1 GCA_038897115.1 Sulfolobales archaeon
CCCTTTCTTCTATAGCTTGGAAGCACATATAGATCGGTTATCACCCCAGACATAAGGGGATCGTAGAAGATCCTCGACCTTATCTCAGCCCTTATAACCCCTACTACCTTGCCTAGAGAGTCTGCTACAAGCATTATCACATCTTCCTTATCAAATGATTCCGAAACATATTTCCTTACAATCTCAGGCGCCTCATGCCTTACCGTGTAAAGTGGATCGAATTCCTCGTTAAGCTTCTTAAGTCTTAAGATCAGATCTGAGATCTGATCTATATCTTCTTTCCTCGCATGTCTTATAGTATATTCTCCCTTCTCTACTGCCACGTTGCTTCACCACCAAGATCTTATATACCCGGCTTTCATAAGCACTTCATATTTAGCCCTTGATGAGAGTATTGTTTCTCTGATATCGTTGAGAAGCTCTTCTCTCGAGATCGTGATCCTGCTGATACCCAGCTCCATAGCCTTTAATCCAACAGCTAGCGCTGTTTCTATATATGCATCCCACTCCTCCATAGTAGGTATTATATAGTCTTCCCTCAACCCTTTCTTCTCAGCATATCTTGCCAGTGTTTCGGCGAATGTTATTATCATCTCATCTGTTATCGCTTTAGCTCTCACACTTAGAACACCTCTAAACATTGATGGAAATACCAAGCTGTTATTGATCTGATTTGGGAAATCGCTTCTACCAGTAGCAACGATCTTTGCACCAGCTTCTCTAGCCTCCCATGGCCATATCTCTGGCACTGGGTTTGCAAGAGCAAATACTATGGGATCTTTATTCATCTCTTCAATCCACTCCTTCTTTATAACCCCAGGGCCGGGTCTAGATGCTGCTATAACCACGTCTGCCCCTTTTAATGCCTCTCTTATACCTCCTCTTCTATGATCAGCATTTGTCTTTATCGCGAGCTCGTATTTCCATGGATTCTCAAACATAAGCTTATCTATATCCTCTCTCTCGCTATGGAGAATCCCTTTTGAATCTACAAGAACTATATTGCCTGGTTTAGCGCCATATTTAATCACTATGTTTGCAGCAGCAATATTAGATGCTCCAGCCCCTATAAATGCTATTGTTACATCGGATATTTTCTTCCCAACTAGTTTCAAAGCATTTATAAGCCCAGCTAAGATGGCTGTAGCTGTCCCCTGTTGATCATCGTGCCATACTGGTATATTGAGTTCCTTTCTAAGCCTTTCCAATATATAGAAGCACTTTGGACTCTCTATATCTTCTAGATTTATACCTCCAAAGGCGGGTTCTATGCTCTTTACAATTGATATAAACTCATCCCTATCTCTAGCTCTTATAGGCAGGGGGATTGCATCAACGCCTCCGAGGTATTTAAAAAGGAATGCCTTGCCCTCCATGACAGGGTAGCTCGCCTCAGGACCTATATTTCCTAGCCCAAGCACTCTTGAGCCGTCTGTGACTACTGCTAGCATATTCCACCTAGATGTTAGTGTGAAGCTTAGATCCGGGTTTCTCGATATAGCTCTCGAGGGCTCTGCAACCCCAGGTGTATACCAGATTGCGAAATCCTCTAGAGATCTCACGGGGACCTTTGGAATAACCTCGATCTTACCCCTATATTCTCTATGAAGCTTAAGGGAAAGTGCATACCATTTATCTGTGGATATTGAGCTACCCTCATCAGAGCCTATATATGGGGTCAAAGAGAATCCCCATAACAGTTTCTGTTTTAAAAAATAAATATATGTTTATATTTAGAGATGGGGGTTCTATCTCTATCTTTAGCATACATAGTCATCTGGGAGTTTAGCCCTGAAATACTTCCCGGTTTCTGGGCTCTTGAAGAGTCCTATTTTAACACCCTTTCTACCTTTTGGAGCTAGCTGCCACACCTTCTCTGGGGCTATCTCCACCTCTTTACCTGTTGTTGTATCCTTTACTTTAACCTTATTCTTACATACCATGGTATTTCCCACATAGAATCTATACCATGGCCAATATAAAAGTTATCTAGGTGTTTATTGGGGGTTTATAGAGGCTACATGTATTTCCTACGTGATAGATATTGATTTAGATTCTTTAGAAGGGGCTGATCTATGGTGCAGCATGGCTTTATCTCCCTATGCCTCTACAGCCTTTGGGAATATACATGGGAGAGGGTTATTCACAATACTTTATATGGCCTCCCCCCGCTAGGAATATAATGCTCTCGATTCATGTACCAGCATCGATAGTCTCGGTGGAGCATGGGATTGTTAAGAAAACCCTGGTTATAGGTCTTGTTGCAAGGGCATCAGCTATATTTAGGGTTAATAGGATAGCACTATATAGGGATCCTGGGTCCAGCGCCTCGGATCTTAAGTTAGTTAGAAAGATCCTAGAGTATGTATTGGCACCTCCATATTTAAGAAAGAGGTTATTTGGAATAGATAGAGATCTCAGGGCTGTAGGTGTTTTACCACCACTAGCTATAGCTTCTCACCCAACTGAAGAGGATATAGAGGTTGATCATATTAGGCCTGCTATGGTTACTAATGTTATGAAGAACAAGGTATGCCTAGATCCGGGTTTAGATGGTGAGAAATGTATAGATATAGATAGTAGTATAAGGCCTAGAGTTGGTGAGATCATATATATCCGGGTCTCGAGGGGTGGGCGTGTAGAGGGTATTGCAGGTGTTGAGGAGATTAGAAAGATATATTGGGGCTATAGGGTTGAGACATATAGAAGCTTAAGAGAATCTATTAGGGCTTCTCAAGGCGAGCTCTACATAGTTGCGACTAAGAAAGGGGCTCATGATATAGATGTTCTTTTAGAGAGGTTGAGATCTGCTGAGATCGGTGTTTCACTAATCTTCGGATCGCCTGAGAAAGATCCTGATGAAATAGCGTTGGAGGAGGGGTGGAATTTAGAGGATATTCCTCATCTTAAGTTTAATAGTGCTCCCTTGCAGGGTGTGAGGAGTATAAGAACCTATGAGGCAATATATATAACTCTTGCTATGATCAATAGTATCATCTATAGGGTTAAACAGATATAAGCTCTCAATAGTGAGAATCACCAGGCGCAGAACTGGTGACAGCGGTTGGGCCATAGAAAGTTCTCAGCACCTAGAAGGGGTAGCCTGGGGTTTAGGCCTAGGAAGAGGGCGTCGAGACTCTTACCCAGGGTGAGGAGTTGGCCGGAGCCTCAGCTAGATAGACCTACCCTCCTAGGCTTTATAGGCTATAAGGTTGGGATGACACATGCTATAATTATAGATGATAGGGAGGGTAGCCCGACACAGGGTAGGGAGATCTTTGTCCCTGTAACGGTTGTTGAGGCGCCCCCGATAATACCCCTTGCATTCAGGGTCTATGGTAGGGATCCTAATAGGGGGCTTTATACCCTTACAGAGGGGTGGGTCGATCCTCCGAGGGAGCTCGAGATATATAGGAAGATCTCTACATTCAGGCCCAACGATCTTGATAGGGCTTTGAAGCTAGCTATGGATGCTATATCGAAGATTAGCAGGGTATCTGTTATAGTTGCGACACAGCCCAAGCTGGTTGGGGGTTTGGAGAAGAAGAAGCCAGATATCTTGGAAATAGCTATTGGTGGTAGCGATATCCAGAGTAGGATTGAATATGCATCTAAGATCCTTGGTAACCAGATCAAGGTCTCCGAGGTGTTTACGCCAGGCATGTTTATAGATGTGATAGGTGTTACAAAGGGTAAGGGCTTCCAGGGGGTTATAAAGAGATTCGGTGTTAAGGAGCTGCCTAGATGGCATAAGCATAGGAAGGGTAGTAGGAAGGTTGGTGCTAGAAGCCCTGCTATGGGTGCTCTCTCAGAGGTTCCCCAGCCTGGTCAGATGGGGTTCCACAGGAGGACTGAGTATAACAAGAGGATCCTTAAAATAGGATCTGATCCCAAAGAGATAAACCCACTAGGTGGATTCCCACACTATGGTCTTGTAAGATCTGATTATCTCCTAATACATGGGAGCCTCCCAGGAACGCCTAAGAGACCTCTAGTGCTTAGATACCCGGTTAGAAAGCCACCATATATGGTTAGCGGTGCACCTAGAATAGTATATATCTCTCTCGAGCCCAAGATATGAGGTGATATGTATGGGGGTAGTAGAGATAATATCTCCAAGGATGAGAGATGCTCCGGAGGTAAATATATATGATCTAGAGGGTAAGGTTGTCTCTAAGGTAAGGCTTCCAGACGTCTTCACACTACCAATAAGAATCGATATTATTAGGAGGGCTCATCACGCGGCTCTCACAGCAGCTATACAGCCCCAGGGGAGAGATCCTCTAGCCGGTAAGAGGAGGGTTGGCGAGAGCTGGGGTATAGGCTATAGCGTTGCGAGGGTGCCCAGGCTTGATAATGGGAGGGCTGTTATAGCTCCTATGACAAGGGGTGGTAGAAGGGCTCATGCACCAACAATTATGAAGGTTGTTGAGGAGGAGGTGAATAAGAGGGAGAGGATCTATGCGATTGCCAGTGCAATTGCAGCAACAGCTCTTAGGGAATTCGTTGTTAGAAGGGGTCACAGGGTTCCTGAGAGTCTCTCACTACCTGTTGTCGTTGTTAATGATATGGAAAATATATCTAGCTCTAAACAGGCTAAAGATCTTCTTAATAGGATAGGGCTGTGGCAGGATGTTGAGAGAGCGTATGATGGTATAAGGATAAGATCTGGTAAGGGTAAGAGGAGGGGTAGGAGATATGTTGAGCCTAAGAGTGTGCTAGTTGTTGTTTCGAGGAAAGATGCTAGTGCGATTAAGGCTTTCAGGAATCTCCCGGGTGTTGATGTCGCCCATATAGGGTGTCTTGGAATACAGCATCTAGCCCCTGGAGGCGTTCCGGGGAGATTAATGCTTATATCCGAGGAGGCTTTGAGGGAGATTGGGAATAGGTTTAAGGTGATCTATATATGAGTGAGGAGGCTCCAACATCTAATATAGATCTTCAGAGGATAATTATAAGGCCTGTAGCTAGTGAGAAAGCGCTCCTACTCATAGAGAGGATGAACACATTGACATTCATAGTGGCTAGGGATGCTAATAAGAAGCTGATTAAACAGGCCGTTGAAAAGCTATATAATGTCAAGGTTATCAGTGTGAGAACCCTGATAACGAGGAGTGGTGAGAAAAAAGCGTATGTAAGGCTCTCAGATGAATATAAAGCCTCCGATATCGCTACAAAGTTAGGGCTGCTCTAGAGGTGGTGTAGATGGGCAAGAGGCTCTTACAGCAGAGGGCTGGCAGGGGATCGCCGACATTTAGATCACCATCCCATCTTAGGGTAGCACCTGCTAGATACCCGCCTGTTGAGAAGCTCGGGGAGAAGACCATTGTAGGCTATGTGGAGGAGCTGGTTCACGATCCTGGTAGGTGGACGCCCCTTGCAAAGATAGTTACTGTGAATGGTATAGAGTTCTATACAATAGCTGTTGAGGGTTTGAGCAAGGGCCAGGAGATCATGATCGGATCTGAGGCCCCCGTGTCCCCTGGTAATATACTGCCTCTCAGGGCTATACCGGAGGGGACGAAGATCTGTAATATCGAGAGAAGACCTGGTGATGGTGGTAAAATAGCTAGGAGGGCTGGGAGCTATGCAGTGCTTATAAGCAAGAGCCAGGGTAAGGCTCTAATACAGCTACCAAGCGGTAAAGTTGTAGAGCTAATGGATCTATGTAGAGCCACTATAGGTGTACCAGCAGGTGCTGGAAGGCTTGAGAAGCCATTGTTAAAGGCTGGTGCTGCCTACCATAAATACAAGGTTACAGCTAGAAAGTGGCCTAGAGTAAGGGGTGTTGCTATGAACCCTGTATCCCATAAGTTCGGTGGAGGCTCCCACCAGAGCGAGTCTCACCCAACAACTGTGTCTAGAAATGCTCCACCAGGTAGGAAGGTAGGGCATATAGCTGCTAGGAGGACTGGGCTTAAGAAGAGGTAGGGTTTTTAGACGAATAGCTCGTCAGATCCCTAGCCCTTCTATACTCCTTATAGCTATCACCAACATGTAGATACAGGGCTATCCCGGGGCATCTTTTACTCACTTCCCTCAATATGTCCTCATCATCCTCATGGATCTCAGCTATATTATATACCTCGGCAACCCTTTCTATCACCTTTACCTTGAAGGACTTTGCATCAAGCATCTCATGAACCCTAGGAATGTTTATCGGGGGTCTATAGGGGTTTCTATTTCTAGCCTTCTTCGAGGGTCTCATAAGCATATATACCCCCTTGCCCAGCTCTACACCTATTCTCGATAGCTGCTCCACAGTTTTATCGAGCAGATGTTCTGGTCTTCCTGTAAGTATAAGTATCTCCAACCCCTTCTCGGTACATCTTTGAAGGGCTTCAACACCCGCTTTTCTGGGTATGTCGAGGTCTAGGAGATCTTCTCTCAGAAATATATCCCAAAACCTATTTCTATCACCTCTAGCCTCTTGCTCAGCTATCAACAATCTTCTGGAGACGTCGAAGAGAACACCGTCTAGATCAACTATGCATATCCCGCGACTCTTCTCCCCCAACATCTAGCTCCTCTCTCAGCTTTTCCTCAGCTTTTCTAAAGTAGTATCCAGGTGTTCTCTTCTCACCAAATGCCTGTATCCCCTCTCTCCTTAGCTTTTCCCTTAGCTCTGAAGCCTTCTCCCTAGTGATTTCCCCTACTCTTTCTAGATAGTCTATGACCTCCTCAGCTTCCCTCTGATCCCTTGCCCTTGTTATGAAGTCCTCTGGTGATGGTTGATAGCCTCTCCAAGGATCTCTATATAGATCCTTTAGCCTTATGCTTCGAACCTCACCCTCTATCTCCTTGTAGAGATTTGGAAACATCTTCCTGAACTTCTCTCTATCCCACTCCATATTGGCTACCAGTAGATTTTAGATCTTGGGGATAAATAAGGATAGAGCTATACTATCACCTCCCCAGGGTTTATTATAGTCCCCGCCTTTACTCTGGAGCCTTTTCCAATGATACATCCTATCTTTGCATATTCCCTACCCCTTGCAAGCCCCCTTCTCTCTGGATGCACAGCTATGTTCCAGGTTATTGTGTTGGGCTCTACCACTGCTTTCTCACCTACTACTGAGTAGCCTATATAGCTTCCTCTACCTATTGTTGCGCTGCTCATTATGAGGGATCTACTGATCTCTGAGTAAGAGCCTATGATAGCCCCCTCTTCAATGGATGTGGAGTTTCTTATAAAGGTGTTAACCCCTATAAAGACCTCCCTCCCTATATATAGTGGGCCTTTAAGTACCACATTATGGTCTATAGATGCATCATCCTCTATAATCACTGGGCCCTCTATAATAACAGATCTAGCTATGGAGGCTCTAGAGCTTATATAGCTTCTATCTAGCTCGCTGAGTATGTGATAGCTAGCAGTAAGAAGATCCCATGGCGAGCCTATGTTAACCCAATAGTGACCCCAGAATATCGCCTTGATCCTCTTGCTACCCACGATCTTATTATATGCAGCCACAATATCCCCTAGCTCCTCTGTGTAGTCAAATATAGTATGATCTAGGGCATAGATTCCGCCAGATATATATGTTGCTTCAACCCTACCAGGCTGGGCTGGGCTAGCCTGTCTAACAGCCACGATCCTACCCCACTCGTCGACCTCAACAACCCCGTGGCTTGGAAGGGGTATCTCTGGCACAGCTAGCATAGCGCCTTCAAAACCCTCCTCTAGGGATGCCATATAGGTTGAGATATATGCTGAAGGGCTTACCAATATATCCCCATATACTAGTAGGAACCTCTCACCAGGATCTAGCTTCAACCTATTCCTAGCCGAGAGTAGGGCGGCCTCTACACCATGTCCCTTCTGCTCGATCACCTCTATCCTTGCAAGCCTCCTATACTCCCCTACCTCTCTCTCCATCGTATCCGGTCTATCCGATACGATATATATCTCTCTATAGCCTGAAGCAATGATCCTCGATACTACGTGAGAGATCACACTCCTCCCAATGATCCTTAGAAAGGCCTTTGGCTCACCCCTTGTAAGGGGATCCATCTCCCTTCCAGAACCCCCAGCTAGGATCAATACCTTTGTGTTATTCATCTAGAGCATCTCCAACCCTATAGCTGATAGGGGGATAAAGAGATTTGGTTCCATAGAGTTCGCTTATTAGCGCTACCAGGGCGAGGCTAGAAATACTATTGCTTGAGATGCTCTTCAAACCAGCCTGAGATATGCTTTATATTCTCAACCCTATGCCTTGGCTTACCGCTTCTACTTAGCTCGTGGTTCTCCTTTGGGAATAGCACTAGCCTCGTTTTAACACCATTTAGCTTTAGGGCTCTGAAGAATGCTATTGCCTGGTCTACCCAGCATCTATAGTCCTCCAGGCTGTGTATTATAAGGGTTGGGGTTCTAACTTTGTTGGCATATCTTAGAGGGCTTTTCTCGAGGCATCTATCTGGGTTCTCCCATGGTATGCATCCTATCTGGTCTGGGACGAAGTAGTGTCCTATGTCTGTTGTGCCGAACATCGAGATCCAATCGCTTATAGATCTCTGGGTTACCGCTGCTTTAAATCTATCGGTTTGGGTTATGATCCAGTTTGTCATATAGCCTCCATAGCTACCCCCTGTAACGCCTAGCCTCTCGGGATCTATATCGCTATATATCTTCAGCGTTTCATCAACAACCTCCATTAGATCCATATAGTCTCTCTCTCCATAATGCTTCCTTATATCTGCGAATTCCTCGGAGTATCCATCGCTACCCCTCGGGTTTGAATATATTAGTGCGAAGCCCCTTGAGACTAGATATTGGAATTCATATATGAAGCTCCACCCATACATAGTCTTCGGCCCCCCATGTATATAGAGGATCGCCGGGATCTTCTCCCTATCTTTTCTACCTGGCATTAATATCCAGCAATCTATATAGGCCCCATCGCTGGCTCTTATCCTATAGTATGTGGGTCTCGAGAGCCTATGTGTTTTTATGAAGAACGAGTTGAAGCTTGTCACCTTCTCTATAGATCCCCTTCTCATTATATAGAGCTCCTTAGGCTCTACAGGGTTCATCGCGGTTGCCAATGCGATCTCACCATCTACTAGGCTGAACTCATCTATAACCCCTTCTCTGATCCTCATATATGTTTCGAAAACATCCTTAGTAGGATCATATGCCTCAACATACACCTCTCCAGCATCTGAGATCATGAAGTAGATCTTATCATCGGATCCCCATATCAGGTTTGGAGAGCATGTAGGGCCTCTAACGTCTGTGTTTATTGTGTTTAGAAAGTTCCTATCGAGTCTTCCCCTCGTATCTAGCAGCTCTTCTCCCGAGACGCTGTATATAATTAGTCTATTATGTGTTGCAAAACCCCTCTCCCTCTTATGCCCTATCACAGCTATTCTCTTTGATGTTGGCGACCAGGCTATGCCGTTTATCGTAATCCCATCGGCGATCTTTATATGTTCTCCTTTCTCCAGGTCATATAGGTATAGCTGGTGTATATAGGGTGTAGCGGGATCTATGCTAGCTGTATAGGCTATATATCTTCCATCCGGGCTCCACATGGCTATATTAACCCTTACATCTTCTCTAGAGATCTTCTCTCTATTGCCGCTCTCCACATCCACTATGTATAGCCCTCTCTGGATCGAATATGTATAGCCCTCAGCATTAAACCATATATCGATCCTATCTATAACCTTAACATCCTCCTCGATCTTCCCATCATTGGCTACAACTGCTAGATATTTTGAATCAGGAGACCAGGAGAAGCTATTAACACCTAGATCGAATATCGTTATAAGCCTCGGCTGACCCCCAATCCTCGATACCCAGATCTCAGCCCCTCTCGATTCTTCCTTCAAGGTTCTCCTCGATATGAAGGCATACCTCTTCCCATCAGGTGCCGGTGCTGGGCATTTATCATATACACCGTTTTCTATCGGTGTGTACTCCATAGTTGCTAGGTCTAGGAGCCATATGCTCGACTCATATCTATCCCTCTCAAGGGAGATCCTTGTTACTGTGAAAAGGGCTTTGGATTTATCGGGGAAGATCGATGGGTTCGATACTAGCACTATGTTAGAGAGATCCTCAGGCTTTAAATCACGCTGCATAATGCCACCAGCTATATGGTGGAAGGGATGTTTATAAAACTATTGTTTAGCTATCTATAGGCTAAAGCTATACTCTTTAACCCTAACCGTGGTTAGGTTTGGTCTCCCTATAACTGGTCTATTGGAGCATGAGACAACCCCTGAATCATCTATATAGTAGTATTTACAGTCCTTGCTCTTTGGAAGGGGAGACTCTATTATTACGAAGACCCTCTCGGATAGTGGTGATAGTGCGAAGCACCCGCTCTCAACACAGGTTATAGTAACTAGTGGGAAGCCCGGGGCTACTCTGCTTAGCATGAATAGCACCATGTCCTCGAAGCTCTCAAGCTTGATCCTTATATGGGGGTGGGTGATCTGACTGCTCATCTATATCCACCTCTATCTAATCTATATCCCTAGGCTATATATTGATACTAAGAGACAGAGGCGCTATATTCAGTGGCTTTAGATGATGCTCTGCTGTGAAGATATCTTAAACCCCATGTAAGCGATGATCTCCTTAGTCCGAGGAGGTGTAGGTTGCTTATATTCACATTTTTAAGGTGTTTCTTCGCAGCCTCATAGCACTCGAAAACCTGTTTCGCAGGGGTTGGCGGGATATCGTTCATCATGAAGTCTGGGTGGAATACTAGGAGGTTATATGGTATTGTATCATCTAGGCTTGCTATGAACTCTGCTATTGCCTCCACCTCTTCAGCATCTATATAATGTGGCACTAGGAGGGTTGTTGCTCCGAGCACAGGTACCTCTGGTCTTTTATGGTAGAATTCTCTGTAGACTAGTTCGAAGTTCTCTAATACCCTCTTGTTATCCATTCCAGTTAGTATTTTGTGGAGTGTTGAGTCAAAGGCTTTTAGATCGAATTTAACGTTTCCCCCACTCTCGACCACATATTCCATAGCTCTTCTAACCAGCCATGGGTTTCCATCTCCATTCCATTCATAGCATATCCTAAGGATCCTCTTGCTCGGCTTCTTCTCGAGTATGAGTCTCGAGGCTTTTATTGCGAATGGTAGCTGGGGCTCTGCTGATCCTCCGAACCAGCACCAGCATGAGATCTTCTCGTTTCTCAGTGTTAGCTCCACGATCTCGTTTACATGTACCGCCCTTGCCATATTGAGCTCCTTATGTGTCCAGTTCTGGCAGAATAGGCAGTTGAATGAGCATCCATAGAAGAATAGTGCTAGGTTGTAATAGCCCTTCTCAGGCCCCTGGGTATATGAGTATGTTGGAAAGCCACAGCCTGTTCCTGCTGGGCAGAACCATGC
>JAWAXC010000074.1 GCA_038897115.1 Sulfolobales archaeon
GTAATAGGTGTCCAGCTCTTTCTTTGCTATCCTCTCGATCTCATCCTCCCTCCATATAAGCTTGTGATTGGCAGTTATGATCTCGGCTGTGTGTCCGAGCATCAACCAGCTGAGCCTACCAATGCCGAACATACCTATATACCTATCCCTATCCCTAGCCTTGAAATCCGTCCCAACAACTAGAAAAGCATCTAGATATTCGCCCTCTATTGGTTTTCCATTGTGCTCGAACGTTAGTGTCTTGCTGCTCGGGTCATATCCTATGTCTATCCTTGATGCCCCGGCGTCTATAGCGTTCTGGATCAGCTCTCTGAGGGCGTCAAGAGGTCTTCTATATACTAGCCCTAGCTCCTTGATCGCCCTGGGTGATAAAATAGTTAGCCTCAGCGACTCCTCCCCCAGATCCTCAGCAAGACCCTTTCTAAACGCCTGCACCGAGGCCCCGATGTTGAGGCGTGTAAAAGCGGTGTTTAGAGAAAAAACCTATGGGCTAGTAATACCTTATTGCTTTTTCAACGGCCCTCCTAACGAGCCCGTGTGGTGCTGCTTTCGATGCGAGTATGTCACCTGCTATTCTAGAGGCAACTGCCATTGCCCTGTCGGGGTTTATCGATTTATATCCCTGCCATATCATTGTGTTCATAATCGTTATACCCGGTGCCATCCACTCAGCAGCCTGTGCCAGTATATTCGATGAAACCATCAGCATGTATGGTGATACCGCTAGCGTCATGCCCCCGACTGAGATCCATGTGTATACAGCCCTCTCAAGCACAGGCGATATCTTCGGGTGTGCCCTTGTAAGGTCTTTGACGTGCTTGGTGTAGCCGCTTATAGCGTTGAACACATCCATCATCTTGAACCCCCTTGCGAGATCAACGGCGACTAGGTAGACATATGCGTCGTTCGCAACCTTCTTAAGAACCTCAGGATTTCTAACAGCCTCTGCGAGGGCCCTGTTATAGTCGATGCCCTTCCTCTCAGCAATCTCCTTAGCTGCTGCCGATAGAGCCAGGATCCCAGCCATGTTTATCGAGGCTACGACGGAGTTTGAATCTATATTTGTTGTTGGGTGTGCAACCCTCATATATGCCGAGTAGTACTCATACCTGATAGCCGTTATAGTCCCGAGGGCAACTGCTAGGTTTGTCGAGTGTGGAGACCCCGCGAGCCTGTCTATAGCCCTGGAGGCCTCCTCCCAGAACTTATCATCCCTTATCTTTCCACCCGACTGGAGCTCCGAGTCGGATAGAACAACCTGTTTAGCCCTGCCCACATCCTCTGGAAGGGCTATCACAACATATAGGTTATCCCCTGATACCCTCACAGCTGCTCCCTCGGCTATCGACTCGCTAACGATGGATGGTCTAACAGCTATCCTATCACCCTCGACCCTTATCCATCCAGCAGCTAGGCTTGATACATCCTCCCCGAGAACCTTCGAACCCTTTCTAGCGGCATCGAGGATCTCATCCCCAGTAGCCACCTCATATGACCCGCTCTGCCTGTCAACCTTGATAACCACAACCCTGGATAGAACCCAGCCCTTCTCATTAGATGCATCGAGGGTTCTGTTACCCTCGAGAGCATATACAGAGCTCGCCACAGCCAGTAGATGTAGATCTCCAGAGCCAAGGTACTCAGAAGCCTTCCTCAGAGCCTCAGAAGATGCTGCGGATGCCTTAGCAGCAGCATCTCTGGGGTCTTGAAGTGTTTTCCCAAGGATACCCGCTATCCTAGATGCAACCCTATCCCTATACTCCTCTATATCCGATACAACACCATCAGCTGTAACCATATCCATAGCCCTCATAACAGATGGCAGCTTGACAGGCTCCCTCCTACCCTTCACATTCACCTCATACTCTGCGAACTCCTTGAACCATATCTTCCCACCGGCACCGGAGATCCTCTCGAGGGCCTGTGCAAGCAAGCCAGCTGCTGATACCCTCATGAAGAGACCTATCCTAGAGGCGTTAGTCCCCTCGATACCCTCTAGATCCTGTCTCGATAGAAGCCCAGAATATCTGAGATAGCTATCAACAGCCCCGTAGACCCTGTTCTCAGCCTCTATATCATATGGCATTCCAAATGTGCTCCTCATCATAGACGCTATAACCTGTATCCTAGCCCTCCAACCCTCCCTACGCAGAGCCCTCCCACCATCCTCCACAGCAGCTAGAACCGATGACACGGCGTTGGGCTCCATCTTCCAGAACACATCAACCCTGTTACTGAGATCCGGCGAGAGCATATCCCTGACATCCAACAATATCTCATTGAACACCTTGTCTTTCTTGACCTGGTTCTTCACCAAGAACCTAGATAACTCCTCAAATGGGACGGGCTGCTGGGGCACCTGCTGTTGAACCTGCTGTTGTACCTGCTGACCCTGCTGAGCCTGCTGCTTAGCAATCTTATTTTTATACTCAGCCATAGCATAGCTCATAGCACCCTCTACACCGGCTGAGAGGCTTCTGAACAACGCCAGCTGTTCCTCCAGATCCTGTGAATTGCATTGAGACCCTCCCTTGATGCATTTCTTAACAATATCCGAAAGGCTATCACCATACATCAGATATAGGGCAACCAGCTCCCCAAAGTTTTTGGTATCATCGACAACACCGAGCGGGGTTCTAACCGGCTGATCCAGCAGGGATATTAGCTTTGGATTTAGTGGGTTCTTTTGACGCTGTTTGTTGTTGTAGTCGGCTATTTTACTATCCACTTTTTTCTTTGCTTCTCCTGATATCTCCATCCATATGTTAGACCCTAGCTTTTCGTATATCTGGTGGGCTTTCTTTACTGCCTCTGCTATCTCTCCCTTCAGCACTAGCTCAGATGCCTCTCTAAGCATGGAAGCCCTCTCCCCGTCTATCGCTGGCTCCACCAGCGGTTTCAACCCGTTTCCCATTGAGAAGTAGCCGAGCTTCCTCACGATCTCCATAGTCCTTGCAGACTCGTATGCCTTCTCAGCTATCGATCTCAGGTTATCCTTGAAGCTGGCACTAGCATCCCTTATCTCGCCGAGATCCTTCATGTATTTCTTCAAATCGGCTATGTAGCTGCTCAGCGATGCCTCGCTCACCTTACCATTCTCCTCTATCTCCTTAATGATTTTCTCTTTGATCCTCATTATCTCTGTTGTCTTGCTGTCCATACCCTTCAGAGCGATCATGGCAAGCTCTACAGATGCTAGGTGCTTGAGTAGGCCGGCTGCTGCTGTCGTGGCTGACTCATCGCCCTTGATCCTGCCCTTATCATATGAATCTATGATCCTCTCGATGCCATTAACAGCATCCTCGGCTGTGATCATCATTGGTGCCAGCTCGAGGGCCCTCAGGAGCTGGGAGCCGTATATGGCTAGATATCCCTCCTCAGCGGATGCCTCTATATGTGCTATATTCACTATACCCCTATCAACAGCCCTCACAAGATCCTTCCTATCTATGTACAGAGCCTCAGCAACTATCGCAGAAGCAGCCCTCAGCTCGCTCTCAACCTCTGGAGCCTCAACCCTCCTCCTCTGTAGAGACACCTTCGCCACCCTCAATAAGTGTGTCTTGGATAAGCGTTTCAACCCAGGCTGGAACCTGGATCTGTTTATAAGTGTTTTAATTCTAATATATTGTTTTGGGGGATGTGGAGAGGGGTATATAGATGAATCAATATGATGAGCTGTTTAAAAGGTCAAGGATACTCAGGTGGATAGCATTTATAGCTGGCTACATCACACCATCTATGTTCAGAAACCTGATGCTAGAGGTAGCATCAGCAGCTGCTAAACACACAAACGAGGGTAACGTCTACAGGGTTCTATGGAACATGGGATTCGTACCAAGCCTTGAAGATGCTAGGAAGATAAAGACAGAGGTATTTGGAAAGTCAGAGGTGGATGCCCTCAGAGAGCTCGGCGTCTTTGCAGACGGCTATGTTGATATAGATGATATGGGTATAACGATCCCAAGGATATACTATATCCAGCTCACGATTAAAGAGAAATACGCCGCGATAGGCTTTGACACATGGGTAAGAACAGATAGCTATAAGGCACCTGATTACATGCTATTCATACCTGCCAACTATGACAAGCTATACGTAGTATCCGGAGACTATATCGGGCCATACAGGCCATACCCAGGTTTTCGTAAGTATGGCGATACAGATAATGTGTTGATCTTGGATGATCTGTCGAGGATATTCATATCCGAGGAGGAGATAGTGAAGAAATATGGGAACGACTATAAGAGGCTCTTCAACGACATACCAATCCCAGTAGGACTCCCGATAAAGAAGGATGGTACTGTGGATATGAGGTCGATCGCTGTTAAGGATCTGAGGCTAAGGATAGCTGCTGTTGCAAAGGCCTCTAAGATGCTGAGTGGGGAGGCAGTCAATCTCGGTGTGGAGCTCTCGATGTCTAGATGGCTTCCAAACTCTATAGAGATGCTGATACACTATGAGCAGGATCCTGAGGTTAAGAAGATTCTTCTGAGGAACTATGCATACTCGATCATGAGATATTACACATGCTCAGGCGTGGGCACAAAGGGTGAGACACTCTTCTACACTGGGAAGGTGCTTGAGTGGGAGAGGAAGCCAGAGTCGCAACCAATCGCATATGGCGCCGCAGACATAGCGAATGTCGATCTAATGGGTTTCGACATATTCACAGGGAAAGAGAAGCATAAAGGGGCTGCAAGTCAGTATATGGATATCGTGTGGAGAGCCAGGTACGGTGGGGGATCCAATGACTCAGACTTGCTTGATGAAACAACATATGATGAGTATGAACCCAAGAGCTGGAAATACCTAGAGGAGCTAAAGCCTGTCATATCATTTGTGGATGACAGGGGACGTGCTCTGATGCTGACAAAGGAGTTTGCGGATATACTTAAGATCTATGAGTTCTTCAACGTATTCAACGAGAACTATCGGTGGTACAGCAGGATCTATTGGTTATTCGAGAGAGAGAACCTTTCGCCCGAGTATAAGCAGTTATGGAATATAAAATATGATGTGCTCCCCCGGGGCTCCTTCGAGAATGAGAGGCTTCATGGTCTTACAGGTTTCTTAGTGAAGAACTATAGATATCTCAGATACCTCAATCCTGACTATGGCATTCTCTGGGAGATCCAGTTCCACACACAGTTCTTCAGGGACTATACGAAGTGTGCAGAGAAGATCTACATGGAGGTTGCTGGCGACTGCAATATACATGCAGCCTCCTATAGATATGATAGGTTTTGCTCGGGGCGTACTATCCTCTGCGGGGCATACTCGGTTCACTGTATGAGTGATCAGAGGTTTGAGGGTGCTGCATCTTCAGACCCTTCAGTTCTTGTGATGCCTGTTGAGGAGTCAGCTGTAGGGGGTATCCTCGAGAGCTGGCCGATAGGTCTATACAACGACATGGCACTGCTGGGCAACAGGCAAGCTGATCTGATGCCGGCAGTATATATCGAGTTCCCAACCCTCATAGTTAGGAGGGAGATCGCTGATAACGAGATAGACCCTGATAGAAAGCCTGTTAAGAGAAGGTATAGGGCTGTGTACCTCAATGTATATGAGTTCGATGCTGAGATACCATATGCATATATCCACAGCTACCCGCCTCCGAGGTTTACCGATGGCTTCTTCAGGGAGGATATGGATCCATATCCTTCCCAGGTGTTCACAGCTGACTTCAACGAGGTTAAGATATACTCTGAGCATATATATGGCTTGAGACCCGTGTACAGCATAGTCAATAGCCTGAGGGCTGGGTATCTAGACCCTGTATCAGCTGCTGATCTATTCCATGCTGTCGGTATAGTGGCTGTTGCTACGAAGCCGGAGTGTATGGATGCCCTTCTAAGGGGCGAGACATCTAAAGATGTCCTCAGGATCTGCTGTGAGAACTGCTACAAGCCTGGGAAGGAGTTCCTTCCACACGGTGCTAGGCCGATCTTCAGGGGGAGGGGGATATGGGGTGGGGAGCTACTGACAAAGCATCTATCAAAGCCCATGTTCACAGCGGATGACTATATAGCTCTATATGCCAGGATTGCATATGCTGCTTCGAAGCACCTCGAGGAGATCACCCGGAGAACTGCCTCGATAGCCCTTTCAAGGTCTAAGAAGGATCCCAATAGATTTGCAAGCCCGGCGGGTGCATCTCTATTCGCAAGGCATCTAATGGATGTTGTCCTATCAGCGTATATGCTGACTAGGTGGGACTCGAGCTGCTCAGCAAAGCGTGGCGAGAAGGTCGTGGCTCTCAATGAGGAGAACCTGCTGAGGATCCTGAGGAGCCTGCCGAGGAACACACCACTAGGGATGCTCCCGTGGGAGGTTAGGAGGGGGCCTATGGCACCTGATGTACCATCGCTGGATGAGCTTGAGAGGATATTCGATGAGAAGATATGGCCGATCGCAAGGCCAGGCGGATATATCATCCCGAGGCCCGAGCTGATGTCCAACCTAGCCACTAGACCGCTCTACAAGGGTCTAGCAATAGTATCTACCCTTGGAGAGGGGCACGAGGTCTCCAGATTCATACTTAGGAGTATTGGGGAGAGGATAGAGGTGCTGAGGAGGAGGATGGAGGATGCACTGAGAGAGGCCGACTCACCGAGCGAGGCCTCGGTTTATGAGGAGCTCAAGAGGATCCCACCAGAGAGGCTGGGAACAGCAATACCGAGCAAAGATGCGTTGGGACGGGCTAGGATCGCTGCCTCGAAGAGATACAGGGTCATAGCAGATGAGTATGGAAGAGCACTCAAAGCAATTGGAAAGGCCCTGAAATGGTTCGGAGTAGCAGAGGATCTACTGGCAAGGATCGAAGAGATCGTCGGAAAAATATGATCATCTAACCTCCCAGCCCTAAATTCTGCAACATATATTACTTCTGGGTAGTGGGGAACATTGCATAGAGCTGGAGATCGGAATATTGAGGATATTGTGAGACACCGCGATCTAGCGGTTGAACTCTTTTATAAGGGGCTGGCTGAGATCGATGAAAGCCCTGCCCAGGCCTCAGAAAAGCTATACAAATCTGTTGAGGAGGGTGTGAAGGCCCTAGCCATATACTACGATCTCAGGGACGTGAGGGATCTTGAAGATGCTGTTGTGAGGCTAAGCAAGATATTAGGTGAGTGGTTCAGAAGAGCCTGGGAGACAGCCTATTACAACTGAAAGCCCCATTCTGCAGGGCGGGGAGGAGGTCAGAGGTTATGGAATAGCTTATCCAGGCCACGCCATTGTTTAGGAGGGTGTATGCCGCAGATTAGTAGATGGACTTTCATGTTCTTCATAATACTGAGCATGATGGTTATAGTGATATTCGCCCAGGCTGGGATATCGCCGCAGACACTACCGTGGCTGACAATCCTCGTGATATCATATATTGTTGGATCTATCTTCGCATTCTTCGGACATATATTGATACCTAGGCTCGTGAGGATCTATCTTGGTGATGTTAGGATAGAGAACGATGTTATAATAGTCTGTGGGAGGGATGGGCAGAGGCCCGAGGATAACTGCACAGCTGCCATGGCATTCAAGCTCCTACCCCTCCAGCCTGTGAGCGATATGCAGGATGAGCAGGTCAAGGCACTCCTAACAAGTGTCGAGGGTGCTGTCTTCGGGATGCCCCTGGGGACTCTATACTGCATACACAAGACAGAGGATCCACTGATACCCGCTGAGCTCAAGAGGCTCCAGGCCGAGATAAAGGGTGCACAGCTCCAGGCCAACGCACCTAGGAGGACTATATTCTCCGCAGCACAGGCTGTTAAGCTCGAGAGCCTACAGAGGGAGATGGCCAGGCTTATGAGGAGCAGGGCTGTAGCAGCTATACAGTTCATCATGATACAGGCTAGGGGGAGAACAGATGTTGAGGCTGTTAGCAGGGTCAAGACAATGGCTCAGCAGGTTGAGAGCATAGCACAGCAGATCGGGTGCACGGCGATAAAGCTGAGCGGGATCAACCTGAGGAACCTCCTAGAGATCATGCTAATGGATAGAGCTGTGAGGTGGGTAGAGACATGAAGAGGATTAGGGGGATAGGAGAGGTAGTCGGTGCCGTGCTACTCATAGGGGTGGCTATGGCTGCGTTCCTCATATTCTACCCAATAGCGTATAACATAATAGCTAGCGGATCCACAGCACAGCCACCAAGAGCATCGATCGCAGACTTCGCAGTGCTAGCAGATTGGAGGACAGCGGTCGCATATATATCAGCTGTGGGTGGGAGTGTAAGGACAACACTTGTCAGGGTAGACGCATACGTGGTATGCAGTACAAACGTTTACAGGGCATCATACAGTATAAATGTAGATATAGACCCAGGTGCCTCTAAGGAGTTCACAGCCAAGCTGGACTTCGGGAGCACGATAAACTGTGCACAGCCTGTTATAAGGGTTCACACGATCTTCAGAATGCCCGATGGTAGCTATGTTATAACATAGCCTTTCCCTAGACATCGATCCAGTTTATACCTGTTAGAAGATCTCTGAACCTCCTATCCATAGCAATGACCCTCGCCCCGGCCCTCGCAGCCCTGCCAATAGCCTGGATAGCCCTTATCCTAGCTATCTCTCTATAGCCATTCACGCCGAGCACCCTTGATAGAACCTCTACCTCGGGGGACTTGGATGGGTATGGAGCACCGACTAGGATCATGAGATCGTGTGGAGGTGGTTCCACACCCTCCGTGTATATCCCCCCTGCAACATCCTCCAACACGATCCTCCCCCTGGCATCACCTAGCAAGGGTGATACAGCCTTCATAACCTCCCTGCTCTGATAGACTATGAAGACCCTGCTATGTCTCTTCACAAGCTCCTGGATCTCAGAGGCTATCGATCTGTACATCTCATCCCCCCTAGAGCTATACTCAGTAGTATATCTATCCATGATCTCTACCCTCACAAGGGGTTTAGAGCCTACCTCGATCACCTCAGCCCTTCTGAAGAGACCAAGCCTAACAGCACTCATATAAACAGATCTATCCATGTCTGTGAATGGGTATCCTCCGACAACAGCGTATATAGATCCCCCGTGTTCGAAGCAGATCTTTCTACACCTCATCAGGATCTGGATCTCCTCGGGAGCCCTGCCACCGATCTTCTCGTATATCGCAGATGCTATCTCGGCAAGTGCCGATAGATCCCTCTCCTTCTTAAGACCATATGCAAGCCTATACAGCTCGTAGTCAGCGGATTCCCTGGCATGGGATGAAACGATCCTGGAGACCTCTGACAGCCTCTCCCTGGATATAGGCCTCACAGCCTCCTCATACATAGATATTATAGAGTGGTACTCGTCGAAAACCCTGATCCTGTCCCTGGATATGATCTGTGGGTGGTGGATCGCATACTTATACGTTGCGACAACCCTCGGAGATGTCTCTACAAGCCTTGCGAGGGATGGGTATAGGCATGCACCTATCTCCCTAGCACGCTCCCTAATAGCCTGTGAACCGCTGAACTGGGCACCATATACAGCCCTTATCCTCTGCTCGGTAACAGCTGTATCGCATTTACCAGAGAGCCTCATGATCCTGCAGAACTTCTCAAAAGGGGTGGGATCCCCTGGCTCTCTCTTGTAGCAGACCTCATCCATACCATATGCCCTAACAACACTCCCACCGCCGCCCCTCCTATAGTGCTCCAGAAACGTATCAAGCTCATTATGTGTCCTAGCGATATACAGAAACCTTGCCTCGGATGCGAGCTCCCTAGCAGCCTGGAGAGTCTTCCCATAGCCAGGGGGTGCCACAACAACAGCAGATCCACCGCCCCTAGCTATCCTAAAAGCCTCCCTGATCTCCTCCTTCTCAGATAAGAACCTATCGAGGGTTTTTATCATACCCACCAAAAACCAGCAGGAAAAAAGCAACCACAAACAGATCTATTTGTCCAAATCAACAAATAATATTGGATGGGAACATGGAGGTAGCTGATCTCGGATGGTTTGTTGTATATACTCGATCGAGACCTGCTTCGAGATTTCTAGCTATCTTTGATCTAGACGGTGTTATCTTCGACTCCACAGAGAGGTTTAGAAAATCGCTAGAAGAGGCAGGTGTTTCCGAGGAGGAGTTTAAAAAAGATCATAGGAAGAGAAGCAGGGTATGGGAGATCTTTCTAAGCAACAAATACCTAGAACTGGATAAGCCAGTGCAGGACGCTCTAACATCTATGGAGAGGGCGTATATGCTTGGATTATCGGCTGTGATCCTGAGTGGGAGACCTAAAAGAATGGCAAGCAAAACAATCGAGATGCTGGATAGAATAGGAGCCAGATACGACCTATTGATCCTCAGGGGAGATGCCAACAAGGAGAAGGATCATATATACAAGGCAAGGGCAATGAGATGGCTCGTAGAACATGAGTACGAGGTTGTGGAGATCCACGACGACTCAGAAGAGGTTCTAAACAAATTAAGGGAATTAGCTCCAGACGCGAAGCTATATCTATGGATCGGCGGGAGAAAAACAGAGCTGGGAAGCAATAGAAGAACTGCCATCACAGCCTAGATTCTCTGCTCAGCATCAAATATATAAGCATCGTAGCGATAATCACTATGAACCCTAAACCACCCGGCATTGGGTGGGGGGAGATTGAAAGAAAGAGAAAAGAACTACAAAAAATGTGAGAGAGAAAAATGTGACCTGCCCCCGGGATGAAGGGGGTTTATGTTTTTGTTCTTATCCTGTTTGCTCTTGCTATGCTTGTTTTAACGAGGTCGTAGATCTTTTCTAGGCGTATTATCTTCCTTATATTCTCTGCTATTGCTGCTAGATCTGTCCTGCTTCTCATCTCGAAAGAATATATTTCTTTTATTGCTACCCAGTTGCTCATGATGAATATCGAGACTGTGTTTGAGGAGCACGAGATCGCAAGTTCTCTGCCAGTTAGATAGAGTATTAGGTGTAGATTTGATGTTCCAAATGGTATCTCCTCTGTGCTAGCTATTCTGCTTGCTATTTCTAGCATCTCTCTGCATAGATCCATCGCTATCACCTTCAGAACTTACAGGTATTGGGTCTCTCTCATCTACCTCGATCTCTATGTGATCGCCGACTTGTTTTGCGGATACCGGTGTTCCCGGGATCTCCTTCTCCTCAACACCTCCCCC
>JAWAXC010000075.1 GCA_038897115.1 Sulfolobales archaeon
GTTCTCTGAATAGTTGTTGGAACCGTAGCTGATATCTGAGAAACAATTGTTTTCTCAACAGCTGTGGTTACCGTTGTAACCTGGGCTCTGGTAACTATAGAGGTTGCCTCTCTAACCACGGTCTGAAGAGCTGTATATATAGATGTCACTATCATGGTCTCCCTCACAGCGATTGTCTGAATAGATGGTAGGGTTATTGTTTGCGGAGATATAGGTGGCCTTGAGAGAAAGCCCGCGGCAAATGCTAGAACAGCCACTACTATGATCGCTATAGCAGCTCCCCTAGAAATCCCGCTTACCATGGTAAACCATATCACCAGGTGTTTATATACCAGGCGGTATATAAATATCGCTATTGCGATAAGAAGATCCTGGGAGTTATAGAGTATAGGCTAGGGATTTCTCTGCTGAGGATCATGCTCTGCTACAGCTGAAAACCTGCTCTTTAAGATGGGGATGAGGGTTAGATTAACTATACCTTATATTTTTCCTATCTATACTATGTGGGGCTTTGTCTCCACGTCCTGGGATAGAGTATCGATCTATGGGCTAGAGATCCTGTCTCCCAGAATCCTATCTACTCTTACGGTGCTTCTAGCTATTCTTGTCTCTCTCAGGGCGCTTAGCCCTGATAGGCTCATAGGATATCTAATGGATCTATACTTCGTAATAGTTGTGATCATAGCGATATCAATAGCTATTAAGAGAAACCCAGCGATAGAGCTTCTATTAAAGCCTGATATAGCTTCTCTTATAGCATCTGCTATATATGCAATAACCGTTGGGGGCTATGTACCAATCATGGTTGCCCTCTTCACTATACTCATAGTGCTCTCATCAAAATATGTGGAGAGTGTTATAGGACATTGGATCTTCCTATCATCGGGAGCCCAAAAAGATCTTGGCTACATAGGCGGAGCCCCTGGGTCTCATGTCAAGCTCTACCCAGGTGTGATAACCGCTTGTGATCTAGTTATTTCCAAGGGATCTATAGTTGTTAGGGAGCCCTATAACTCAGATACAAGATCATATAGAGAGGCTGGAGACATGGTAGCTGGCTACTCCAGCGTGGAGTCGGGGTCTGCAGAGGCTCTTATAATAAATAGCGGATCTATTTTTCAGGGAGGACGTCTAGAGGCACAAGCAGTATCTAGGAGGATATGTGGCATCTTCTCAACCATAGTCTATATAGTCTCCTTCCTAGGGCTGGCGATAGGCTCAAGCACAGCTGTATATCTATCCATAGCAGCACCATCGATCCCATATATATATTTTCTTTATATGGCCAGAAGATCCTCGGATCTTGCTAGGATAGGCATCATATCTTGGAGGCCGAGGAAAACATCTAGGGAGATCTGTGGTGTGAGAGATCTATATCTAGATGCTGGATCCATTGTATATGCTAGATCCACGGGCGAGATCTCTATAAGATCTAGAAGCTCACTTGCAAGGGAAGAGATTATGAAGATCGTGTGCTCAGCTAGCGAGATAGAGGCTTTGAGAAATATATGCAAGGGCTATGAGGATCATGGGAGGAATTACAGCATAGTTAGAAGGGGGCCAGATCTAGTTATTCTCGAGGATACTAGGACAAGGGTTAGGATATGTATATCAACACCAGATAAAGCCAGGATCTATGGCTTTCAATGGGATATATCGACAATAGATCCTAATAGCAGTTGCCAGGGTATTACATATATCATATCAACGAGATATGAGATCCTTGGCTACATATGTGTCAACAGATCTCTCTCCATATCGAACATGATGTCACTATCAAAGCTTGCCAGAGACTATAGAGTATCGGTTATACTTGATAGTGGGGATATAGAGATCCTAAGTAGATCTAGTAGCGAGATTAAAAAGATCTTGGAGAGTGTTGAGCTGAGAATCAAGAATCAGAGAGATAGGGAGAGCTGTCCAGAGAAAAATACACTGGCAGTTATGAGGGATATACCGGCAAACCCATGTAGAGGGGTAATATATATTGTTGATCCTAAGCAGGCGTCGAAGAGATATTCAGATCTTAGGGCAAGCTTGGCGAGGGGAGCTGCAGTAATATTTAAGAGAGATATAAACTGGCTAGAGAGGATCCCCTGGCTATGTAGAAGATGGAGGAGAGATCTAGGGCTGATAATAGCTACATATATAATCCTTAGGGGAGGAGGCACCATAATATCAATAGTAACTGGTATCCTATGGGCACAATATATTTTAGAAGTAGCATCCTATGCAATATCAATGTTCAGAATATATAGCCATTAAACATCTTCTTATATAAAAAGGTGGAGCTTTATATTATAGCTAGGCATTTAGCTCACACCCACAATTGAAAGCCTCGCCCCCTAAGAGTGGGAGGAGGCTGGCTTACTCCTAGCCCTTTTAATGCCTATGCTCTGAAATGCAAAGAGACCCCCGCTAATCGCTGTTCCAATGATCATCATATTAGCATCATTTATAAACCTACCGATTGTTGATATAGCGGATGGTATAGCCATAGAAGCTATTCTAACAAATGTATTTGAAAACATATACTTAGCCAGATCCCCACTCTTCTCCATAATAACACTCCCTAGATCTCGAGATATTCTTAGCCCCATACTAGGAAGCCCTATCTTCCAAGGCTTGGGAGATATCTGCTTAGAACCGCTAGCACCCCTACTTTTCTCTCTATTATCTAGACACCTATGAATCTCCTCCCCATTAATAGATATTCTAATACTTGCACCGCCTATCCCTTTAAGCGAGCTTATAAACTCCTCAACATCCCTTTTAGAGGAGGATCTCGGAATCCTAATGATAAGGGGTTTCTCACATAGGATCTCAGCACCATTGAATCTACTGATTACAAGCCTAGCCACATAAGCCCTTTCACTTGGACCTCCCTCAAAGATGATGATAGGTGCCTCTCCTAGGATAATTCTGTTGAAAATAGACAAGCCGATCCCAAATAAATATATATCTCTGCAGGCTGATAACACATAGCCCTAGTATTTCTTTGTAGGCATAGCTATATATGTAATATCTATGTGCTACCAGCTATATATGGATCTTTATATCTACCCTTATAAACCTCGATCAAATAAGATCTATGGCAAAGATCTGATCAGTTCGTTGTGGAAGATCCCGGACCCCCAGATCCCCCCTTCTCCTCATATATAGCTTTAATCCTGTAGGATACATATCTATCCTCCGGCGAAAACCTAGGCGGGTGGGGATCTATTGTTTCTGAACCACAGATAGGGCATCTATCTTTGAGAGTATATCTGCCACATCTAATGCACTTTCTTATTAGGTGCTTCACTACTATCAGATCCCCTATGATCTTTCGAAGCTAAACTCTATACCAAGCTTCTTCGAAGCCTTATCAGCATATTCAAGTATGCTGGAGAGTATCTTTTCAAGCTCCTTATAGTCAGACCCCTCCAGGGTTAGCCTGTATCTTGGAGCGCCAAGGGTATATAGCTCTATCTTTATACCATCTTTAGAGTATCTATTCTCCACAAGGGATATTATTTCCTCGAAGAAGCTCTTCAACCTCTTTATACCATCGGGCGCCCTCGATCTAGCTGTTATAATCCCCGATATAGATACCCTTTTAATCTCCACATGCCTCCTCGCCTCCTCTATAAGGGTCTTTAGGATCTCCTCCTCAACCTCTATACCGCGTGCTGCCTCCTCACCCCTTATCGCCAGCTCCTCTATACCGGCCATGATCTCCTTATACTTATCCTCAAGCTTCCACCCAATCTTCTCATATATAGTCTCAACACTCATTCCAAGCCTCTTAGCAACGATCTCTAGGATGTTATGTGCCTTCTGAGCCCTCTTCCACAGAATCATCTTACTCCTCCTCTCCTCCTCACTCACCTTCTTCGTTGAAACATCAACCGCTGGGGGCTTCTTCGTCTTATCAACCCTTATAACCTTTGCCACAACCCTCTGACCCTCTCTAAGAACCTCCTTTATATCCTTGAAGTGTCTAGCAGTTATCTCACTCCATGGTAGAAAGGCTCTATAGCCTCTATACTCATCAAGCGTCACATATGCTCCGTAGTCGAAGATCTCTTTAACAGTTGCTACTACGAGCTCCCCAACATCTGGGATCTGCTTCCTCCTTAGAACCAGGATCTCACCCCAGGATCTTTATAATCTCGCCATAGATAATAGCCTTCCCACCAGTGCTCTTAACAAGCTGTGTTCCACATATAAAGCATCTAACGGGGAAGGTTGCGTGGTCGAAGATCACCTGCTCGTTTCCACATTGGGGGCATCTAACTCTTACAAACCTACTCTTAGGCTCGGGGATCAGGATCTTCCTCTTCTTCAACCCTTAACCACCTCCACAAGCTCGGCCTTCTTAAGCCTAATACCTTTTCTATGTAATATATATCCGCACTTCTGGCACTTGAGCTTTAAAACAGTTTTCTTCGTAACCTTAGCAAACCTCTTCTGCTCAGGCTTCCTCTTCGATCCATAGCCCTCCTGCTTAGCAAGATACCTCCTCTGACCCTCTGCAAGGGTTCTCCTCTTACCATGTTTATATATCGTTACGCTATGCTCTGTATGTGTTTTACACCTAGGGCAGTACGTGTTGATCGTCTTAGGAATCTTCAGCAGAACCACCCAATATGAGGTTTCCATTAGAAGTATAAAAGCTCTTCATCACAGCTTAGCTAGAATAATCTCGAAGATATGTTAATATATATCCCAAAACAGTGATCCACCTCTAGAGCTGGTGGGAGGAAAGTATCTTAGAGGCCACAGCTTTTACAGCCCTAGCCCTATGGCTTATCCTGTTTTTAACACTATATCCAAGGCGGGCCAGGGTCTCGCTATAGCCTTCCGGTATGAAGATCGGGTCATAGCCAAAGCCTTCAGAGCCATCTGGATTATATGCTATTGAGCCGCATAGCTCGCCACTCTCAACACCAATAGATCCTTTTAGTGTATATGCGATCACAGCTCTATAGCAGGCTCTTCTATCGCTAACCCCGCTTAATAGCTTTAAGATACCCTCTAAACCTATCTTCCTAAGCACATAGCTTGAATAGGGGCCTGGGAATCCTCCTAGCGCTTCTATGAATAAACCTGAATCCTCAACCCATATTGAGTCCCACTTAGATATGTCGAGATGCTCTATAGCACTTCTAAGGGATGTATATGCTATCTCCTCAAGGCTCTCGGACTGTATCTCTAACTTCTTAACATCTGACCCTATCTCTATTGAGAAAACCCCTGGATATAGATCTTCTAGTATCTGGCTAATCTCCATAGCCTTATACCTATTACCTGTTATCAGCAGAACCCTTATCCCTCCTCCCCCTTCCCGGCCCATATGGTCTTCACCCTCCTCTCAAGCACATATCTACCCCTCATCCTTATCTCCCTAACCTTCTCCCTAACCCTCTCAGCCCTATCCATCCCCAGGATCTCCGAGTATCCCTTGTAAACTATTTCCTTCAGCTCCTCTATGTTTTTCAGGGGAAGCGTCTCTATAGATCTATATAGTAGGTGAAGATCCACAGCCTGATCCTCTATATCATCGCTATACTCGGAGAGCCCGAAGTCTATTATCCAGAGGGAGCCCCTGTTATCTACGATATAGTTGGAGATCGTGGGATCCCCATGGCAGATCCCCCTAGCATGGATCATACCAAGTATTTTCCCAGCATCCCTCAGAAGATCCGCAGATCCTCCCCCCAGAATATAGTCCCTCAAGATCCTCCCCTCTATATATTCCATAACTATCAAACCACGATCCAGATCTACGTCTAGAGGTGCTGGGACAGGGACACCGCTTAGCCTTAGCCTCAGCATGATCCTAGCCTCGTTAAGGGTTCTCTCGAATCTTAATCTCTTGTCAAGCACCTCGGATCTATATTGCTTGGGAGGCCTATACTTATATATAGCCTTCAAGCCTAGGAAGAGCCCCATATATATAATAGCCTCTGCACCCCTATGGATCTCTATTAATCCCTCCAAGGAGTATCTACCTCATCAACCCTCCACCTAGGCCTTATATAGCTCTCCTCAACAGCTATTCTAACACCACTCCTATATGCTAGAAGACCTGTCCATGCTATCATAGCACCGTTATCAACAGCATATTCAGGTGGCACTACATAGAGAGATGCCTTGTGATGCTTAGAAGCCCACTCCATCTTCTCCCTTAGATACGGGCTCGCAGCTACACCACCAACAACCAGGATCTCCCTCTTCCTAGTATGGGATACACATCTCTCAGTAACCTCGACAACCATTGAATATGCTATCTCCCTCAGCGTATAGCATATATCCTCTAGACTAGCCCCTCTCCCAAGAGCCCTGAGAGATGCTGTTAAGAGCCCTGCGAAAGATAGATCCTGGCCTTTAACTATGTAGGGAAGCTCTGGAATAAATCTAGAACCCTTCTCAGCACATCTATCAACAACATGGATCCCGTTAACAACATATGGAGGTCCAAGCCCAGCTTCCCTAGCAAATGTGTCTAGGAGATTTCCAAGAGCTATGTCGAGGGTCTCGCCAAACACCCTATATCTCCTACTATGATGAGCTATAATAGCTGTATTGCCACCAGAGAGGTAGACCACAACAGGATCCCTTGCACCAGTGGTTATAAGTCCAATCTCTATGTGGGCAACAGCGTGGTTCACAGGTACAAGGGGTTTTCCATAGTATATCGCTAACGCCCTTGCAAGGGTCGCGCCAACCCTCAGACTAGGCCCAAGCCCAGGGCCAAGAGCTACTGCTACAGCGTCTATATCATCCATAGATAGTCCGGCCCTCTTAAGAGCCTCTCTAAGAACCTCTGGAGCCTTCTCAGCAAGATATCTCGATGACTCTCTAGGATGTATCCCACCCTTCTCAGGAATATATGTGCTTTTCGCATTAGCAACTATGTATGGGGGCTCTTCAACAGCTATTCCGATGCCTATTGTATGGGCTGTGGATTCGATTCCAAGGACTCTCCTCATATCCCACTCTACCCAAGTAGTTATAGATCCGCTGATTTCTTATTAATCCATTTTGAGGGAATATCTCGGGGATAAGCTTGAGAAGAGTAGTATATATAGCTATCATAGCTATTATAATATCATATATTATATACAATATAAAAGATATAATTAATAGGGTTGCTCCCCAGATAGAAATACCAGAGAACATCACTATCGCTTTAAAAGCTGTTGCAGTTGCACTAGCTATAATATGGGTTGTGACGGCTATTGCATCCACTATTAGGGAGAGGCTATCACCGATTATGGGGAATAAGGTATACCATATATCATCCCTCATAAAGATCACAGGATATATAATAGCAATCATAGCTGCTATCGGCATAGCTGGGGCAGATCTTTCAGGCCTATTAGCAGGAGGCGTTGTCACAGGCCTCGTGCTCGGTATAGCTCTCCAGCCAGTGCTAAGCAACTTCTTCGCAGGCCTGCTAATCATGGCTACAAGGATGGTTGAGGTGGGCAGTAGAGCAAGAATACTATCCACCTCTATACCGTTCTCCCCAGCAGTTCTACCAGCTTATAAGTATTTCTCAGCAGACTTCATAGAGGCTGGCTTTAAAGGAACTATAGTAGATATAAATTTCTTCTATACTAGAATGGTTACTGATGAAGGTAGGAAGATAAAGATCCCAAATATCGTTTTGATGAATTCAACCATCATAGACTATACACCCGAGTTCTCCAAGAGAGAGGTTATTAATCTAAGGGTTGAGATGCCCTTAGCAAACACAGATCTAGAGTTGCTTGAAGACATGATTAGAGAGGCTTTAAAAGGCTTCCAAATAGAGGCTGGCCCCTACTTCAATGAGCAGTCTGATAAGGATCACGTTATAGTTATGATTAAATTAGCTGTACCTGCTGGAGAGGATTGGAGAAGAGTTAAATCCGAGGCTCTTAAAAGGCTTCTCATACTTAGAAAAAGGATTATCGAGGCATCTACATTGCAGAGAAGCGCTGTCCAAAGCTGATGAGGATCAGAGCCTCCTATAATATTTAGGGCTATTAGCTAGATATCTTGGTGGCTTCGATGGATTTCACAATATCGGAAGATCAGCAGCTGATGATCAAGGCTGTTAGAGAGTATCTATTGAAGGAGGTATCCCCTAGGTATAGGGAGATCGAGTATCAAGGACGTATGCCCAGAGAACTCTTCAAAGGCCTAGCATCGCAGGGGATATTAACGCCAAATATATCACAGGACTACGGAGGCCCAGGGCTTTCATGGCTTAGTTCAGCGATGATTATGAGGGAGGTTGGGTACTTCGATCCAGGTATGAGCCTGGCTGTATATATAGTCGTTAATAACGTGTGGGCAAAGATGATCGAGATATACGGCTCTGAAGAGCTTAAGGAAGAGGTTGTTGCAAAAGTTGCCAGGGGAGAGCGTTTCCTCGGCATAGCCTCTACAGAGCCCCATGGGGGGAGCGATGTAGCTAATATAAAGACATTAGCACTGCCTATCGGCGATCACTATGTGATAAACGGTGAGAAGGTATATATAAGCGGTGTTAAAGAGGCGAGGGAGTGGGGAGGAGGCTACTTCCTACTAGCAAAGACTAGGCAGGAGAGGAGCCATACAGCGATATCGGCATTCTACCTACCAATAGATGCTGATGGCATCGAGATAGGGCTCTTCGAGACTATGGGGAGGATAGGGATAAGCACGGGCTCTCTAAGGCTTAGAGAGGTGAGGATCCCTAGGAGGTATTTAATAGGTGAGGAGGGGAAGGGCTTCATATATGCAACAGAGGGCTTTACAAGGGCTAGGACTTTGATAGGAGCAGCATCAATAGGATCTGCTATGAGGGTTTTCGACGAGGTTGTGGAGTTTGTGAAGAATAGAGAGGCCTTTGGATGGCCCTTAGCTAGGTATGAAGCTATACAGTTCAAGCTAGCAGAGATATGGGCAGAGCTCGAGGCTACGTGGAACCTAGTGCTTAAAGCAGCATGGGCCTTAGATCTATATTCTGAGAACAAGATCTCTAGATCCGAGGTGTTCAAGCTTAGCGCAGCCTCAAAATACCTAGCTGTGGAGAAGAGCTTCAAAGCCATTGTAGAGTTAACACAGATGCTGGGAGGGCTGGGCTATACAAGAGAGTCTATAGCTGAGTCAGCTTTAAGAGGCGTCTTCAGCTACATGGCAGGGGCTGAGGGAGCCCCGAATATAATGAAGATGATAATTGCAAGAGAAATACTTGGGAGGGAATATAGACCAACGCCTCTATAGATATAGAACAAGGCATTAGCTATAGATCTGCATAGCATCTATACCCTCTTAGCAAATTGAAACCCCAACCAAGTGATCGCCAGGCCAACTATGATCCCTAGAACCGCTATTATAAAGGCTAGTATACCAGCTAAAACCATTGGTGGATTTATAATACTTATAATATGAATACCGAATGACATCCCTAAAAGGGCTAGAGAATATATGAGAACAGCTATGCCAACCCCTAGCAAGATTAGGGCTATAAGTGATAGGATTAACCTATCCACTTTAACGACAAACCCCCTCACCCTCAGATCTTCAGGATCGTCATCCCTCGGTATAACCGCTGAGATCAGCATATATATTGCTAGAAATAACAGCCATAGACCAACTAAGATCGATAGAACAAATATTACTAGGAATATAAGCCTGGAAACCCCGGGGCTCAGCCCTAGATATCTAGATAAGCCCCCTATCAACCCTGTTAAGACCCTGTCTCTACTGCTCCTCAGTATCTGGCCTTGGGAGATTCGTATCACCTAATCACCTAATAATAAAATCCTTAAATATATCGGTTCCTCATACTAGGGTTTTCCTCCACAGCTCCTCCTATATACTGGCTCTACCTTGAAAGGGTTTTAGCTTCACCCTTCTCACAGCTCTTAAGGAGTGGGTATTCCTAGATGCTTAGATCAGCCATTTAGCACCCTTTCTATATATATGTTTAGAGATTACCATCATCTGAACCTCATTGGTTCCCTCACCTATTTCTAGGAGCTTCGCATCTCTATATATCCTCTCAACGTTGCTCTCCTTGCTATATCCATAGCCACCCATTAGTCTGAGGGCTTCGCCAGCTACCTCAACGCTGATCCTAGCTACGTGGAGTTTTGTAGCTGCAGCAGCAACTGGGAAGTCCTCATATCCCTTTGTATGGAGCTCTGCAGCCCTATATACCATGGATCTCCCTGATTCTATCATGGTGTATAGCTCTGCGAGCTTGAATTGGATCCCCTGGAACTCTATCACGGGTTTTCCAAATGCTATCCTCTGGGTTAGAAAGGAATATGCCTCTTCAAAGGCAGCCTCTGCAAGTCCTATGCCTAGAGCGCTTATAGCCACTCTTCCCACGTTGAGGGCGTCCATAGCTGCTTTAAACCCTGTTGGAGGGGGTGCTATGAGATCTTCATCACCCGCTCTACAGCTATCTATAATCACCTCAGCAGTGCCCGTCCCCCTGAAACCCATAACCTCTATCGGGTTTGTCTTTATACAGCTACCCCTTCTAATGAGAACCGCAGCTATATTCCTATGCCTCTCACTCCTATCCCCAATCCTACCGAATACTAGGAAGTAATCAGCATATAGACCCTGGGTGGTCCACATCTTAGTCCCCTTAACAACCCACTCACCACCCTGCCTCTCTAT
>JAWAXC010000076.1 GCA_038897115.1 Sulfolobales archaeon
TGTCTTGAAGGGATCTTTATTGAGGCATCAGATCTAGTGACTACAGAATATGGCTTCTGGACAAGGGATAGGAGTGGCTTGAGAATCCCAATACCAGGCTCCCAAGGATCTCCACCAGAACTGCCCCAGAGAATTGTTGAGCCAGATCCCATCCTATCAATAGAGATCTCAGGGCTTGTAATGCCTAATCCCCTAATGAATGCCTCAGGATGCGGTGTTTCAGGTAGAATACTATATAGATTTGCCCTCGAAGGTGCGGGAGCTGTTGTAACTAAATCCCTAGGGCTGGAACCTAGAAGAGGGTTTAAAGGCCCAGTAATGGTTGAGGACCCCCCGTCTATATATATAAACGCCCTTGGCCTCCCAAACCCAGGTGTGGATGCATATGTAGCAGAAGTGATGGATGCTAAGAAGGCAGGCGTCCCTGTGATAGCAAGTATATTTGGAAGAGATCCTGGGGAATATGCTGAGGCTGCTAAGAAGATCTCAGCTGCAGGTGTGGATGCAATTGAGCTCAACATATCATGCCCCCACACAGAGTTCGAAATGGTAGAGGATATACCAGAGCTTGTGAGGGATGTGGTGAGGAGTGTTAAAAGGGTTGTGAGGATCCCTGTATTTGTGAAGATCTCTGCGAATTCAGATTATATAGATGTTGTTAGAAAAGCTGTGGAGGGAGGTGCAGATGGGATCACAGCGATCAATACTCTTAGGGGCTATCTATATGATCCTGTATTTAGAAGGCCTCTCCTCAACAGCTCCAAAGGATATGGAGGAGTCTCAGGGCCTTCTCTGAAGCCGATACTGAGGAGGGTTCTAGCAGATATAAGGGGTGAGGTTAATGTCCCAATAATAGCTGTTGGTGGTATAGATTCTGTAAGGGATATTATAGAGCTATCCATGCTAGGTGCCAGGGGATTCCAAATATGTAGTGCGATAGCCTATAAGGGGTTTAAAGTGTTTAGAGAGATTCTAGATGGTCTTAGAAGCTATCTGAGGAATATTGGTGTGAGGAGCTTTAGGGAGTTCTTAGAAGGGCTTAAAAGATCTTGATAGGCTAGATGTGTTTTAGTAGATCCTCGATTTTTCTGAATATATATTCCACATTTCCCCTAGTGATTCTATATATAAGGTCTTCATCAGCCCCCATGCTTATGAGCATATCTAATGCCTTGTCATATATATCGAGACTCCTAATACCAGAGAGGTATGGGGGGCCGGCCTTCTCCCACGGCGAATGAGGCGCGTGATCTGTTTCTAGAAAGTCTATAAGCCCTGATAATACAGATCTTCTTAACCCCTCTACATATATTCTGTCTCTTATAGGAGGGTTAACCTTGAGAACAACGCTCTCAGGACTCCTCATATGATCTGTGTCGAAAATCAGATGATGAGGGGTAACTCCACAGGCCACACTAACACCCTCCTCCCTAGCTCTATTGATTAGAAGCACAGCCTCCGGTGTGGATATATGGACAAAATATAGGGTTCCTCTAAAACCAGCCTCTCTAGCTAGGTGAAGCTGTTGCCTCACACACTCAACCTCAGCTTTTGGGGGTCGGGCGATATTCCATGTATATGGTCTATGGGGATCCCAGAGATCCTCTGACAGTAGATCGTATTTCTCGCAGTGAATCGCTAGAACCCCTCTATAGCCAAGAGATGCTAGGGTCTTATATATTAGAAGCTGCTCTTCTACACCCTTTGCTTCGAGACCCCTCATAGGGGCTGTATATAGCTTCATCCCAACAACCCTATATATCTCCTCATAGGCCTTTACAGCCTCCTCTAATTGTTTCTCATTAGGTGTTGCTGCCATATATAGAAAATAGTGTTGAAGAACCCCCTGCTGCTCAGCCGTTCTAAGCCTCTTCCTAGCCTCTTCTAAACCTAGCAGTGGGGGATCAGTGTTTGGCATGTCAAACACAGCTCCTATCCCCTTAGAGAGCGCCTTCCTCACAACATCGCCTATTGTTGCCTTATAGCTTTCATTCCAATCCCTACAATGTACATGGGGATCTACTCTCCGATGGCTCTTATCATATTTTCTAGACATCTAAGACCCCTCTCTCCTGATAACTAGATCCGCCATCCTCTCAAACTCCACCATGGTATCGCAGTACTCACACTGTATAGCTCTTAGCTCCCCAATCACTCTAAACCTAGATTTAATCGGCTCTCTAGGTGAGTTGCTGATACAAGTTGGCTCTGGACATCTAATTCTACCCACTATCTTCTCGGGGATCTTTGGTTTGTATTTCTCAACCCTCCAATCCCTTATATAGTTAACGGTGATTGTTGGATATACAAGGCATATTATGTCGGCCTCATCGTGAGATATATGATGCCTGTATATCTTTATCATATCCTTTCTACCATATTTTCTGCTGGGAACGTTGTGAAGAACTATTAGGGAGTACTCAGACCGTTTTATCTTATCAAGCTCTAGTAGTCTTAACACATTTTCAGCTTTCCATGGTGGTATATGATCTATAACTGTGCCCATATCTATCTTCCTAACAAGCAGGTGCTCCTCCAAAGAGCTCACCCCAGTATAAGGCTTATCAGAGCTACCCTCACATTAACCCCCCATCTAGCCTGGTCGAAGTACCAGGCGTTTGGAGTTCCATCTAGCTCTGGGGATAGCTCGTCAACCCTTGGTAAAGGATGCATTATCCCTACATCGCTTCTAGCAATCCTCAAAATCTCTGGGGTAACTGTGTAGGCACCTCTAAGCTTCTCATACTCCCCCGGATCTGGGAATCTCTCTTTTTGAAGCCTTGTGACATAGAGAACATCTATATTTCTTAACGCATTAGCAGCAGATCCTATATCCGTGATCTTGGTATATTTAACTCCTCTTAATTCGAGATAAACCTCAACTTCCCTCCTGATTTGTAGCATTGGTGGAGCTATATAGTAGATCTCTACGTCTCTAAAAAGTGTTAGAGCATAGCTTAGAGAAGAAACTGTTCTAGAGAATCTGAGATCACCTAGAAAACCTATTCTCAACCCATCAATAGATCCCCTTTTTCTATATATAGTATATAGATCTAAGATAGCTTGTGTAGGGTGCTCCCTACTCCCATCACCTCCATTGATCACTGGTACTCTGCTGATTTCCGCAGCATATAGAGCTGCTCCTCTGCTGGGATGTCTAAGTACTATTAGATCTGCACCATAGGATTCGATCATTTTTATAGTGTCATATAGATTCTCACCTTTAGCCATTGATGATATAGATGGATCTCTAATCCCTATTACCTCACATCCAAGGATCCTCGATGCCTTTTCAAAGCTATGATAGGTCCTTGTAGAGGGCTCTACAAATATTAAGGCTACAGTCTTTCCCTTCAATAGATCTCTATATGTGCTTGGGTTTTCCTCATAGCTATCCGCTACTCTAAATATTGCTTCTAAATCTTCTCTAGATAAGTCTCTGGCAGATATAATATCCTTTCCCCTTAGATTATTGTATTGAAGGATCTCTCCATATCTAGGTTCTAGCAAAAGCCCACTCTATGTAGTGCTTAGAGGTTAAAAAGCTCTAGCTAGCGTATGATTCATCAGATCCTCTCGAAGAAATATAATACCTATGTGATTTCTATAGCCTCTAGAGACTTTATCTTAGCGAAATACCTCATATGCTCTCTAAGATCTCCATATACAACTACAATGTGGTTGCCAAGAGCCTTATCTATGAGATCTCTTACAGAACCATCTATCTTAACCTCTATCTGTGTTCTACAGAGATCCTTTCTACCGAGATCGCCATTCACTATCACACCAGTTCCAAAGAATATCTTATCGAGATCTTTTCCTCCTAGCCTGGCAAATGTCACTCTCTCGCCCTCTCTTAGCCTTCCACGGATAGCCACGGTTCTATCTGTCTCATAGTAGGAGAGTAGCACGGATCTCTTGGGATCTATCATCGATATTGGAACTGTGCAGTGTGAGAAGACAGCTGTGTTTCTAGCACTATCTATCCTAGTTAGGTTAGCCATGAAAGAAGCCTTACCAGTCATATAGTAGATCATAAGCTTGGTTATGACGGCATCGTGCTCCCCCTCATAGTCAGATGGGATTCCTTCATCACTTAATAGCGCAACCCCTAGATAGGGTCCCCAATCCCTTAACGAGGGATCTAACATATCTCTCGCCTCAACAGCTGCTGATGAAACAGAGTATTTCTTTACAACCTCCTTTATACCCATATATATCCTCACAGCCTTCTCTAGATCCTCATCACTCCTTTCAACCTTACCGAACATCGCCTTCAGCTCGGCAACCTTATCAGCTACAGCTTTTCTATCTGCATTCATAGCTATGCCAAGCATCTCCTCCCACCTGATCTTAACCATATCAAGGCCAAATCTGCTCCTCAGCTGCTCAGGGGTTCTTCTAATAAGTATCCACGGCTCCTGCTCTCCTATCTGGGCAAACCTGGATCTTGTGAGCATAACGCTAGCACGTAGAGCGCTTAGGAATGGTGAGACCCTCTCATATATCTCCCCAACCTCTCCATATCCAACAGAGATCTCTACACCGCTATTTCTCAGAGCTGCTATAGCCTCCCTCACAGAGGCTAGGGAGTTATGGGCTGGATGTGCATATACCAGAATCGGTTTTCTAAGCTCTAAACCAATCCTATAGATCATCCTATCTGTTCCACCGCTCCACACAACAACTATCCCGCCATCTACCCAGTCCCTATATCTAGATGCCATCTGCTCGGCCTGATCAGCACTTGTTATGAGGGGTGCGAATTCAAGTATATCCCCTATTGGTGAGAGGGTTTTTCTGACCTCCTCATACATCTCTTCAGCAAATCTCCTCTGAATATCGGATAGAGGCGATGCTACTGTAAAGACAGCTATTCTCATGAGACCCACCAACCTCTATTTTTCTAGAATATTATATAGCTTTATAAGAGATCCATATAATATGATGTTAGAATATAGTGCTGGGGGATGTGATGCTCTAATGGTGATTGAGGATCTTAAACAATATAGATTTAGACCTCAATATTCTCCAGAATGGGGCTCCGGAGGGATCTTTGGTCTTAGATATCATAGAGGATTTCTCTACTTTATGCTATCCTTTGAGGCAAGGGCGTATTTCATATCTAGAGATCTATATAAAGAATACGATCTAAATCTTGTAGGTCCACCCCCTAGATCTGGCGGGGATACCTATAACGCTTCTGATGCAATCGATAATAAGATATTCTTCGGCGGATGGGTCCATGCACCGATCAGGTTTATACCTAGCGATAGAAGGATCGACTTCAGCTCTAAGTACTCACATCTACACTATTTCGACATAGACAATCTAGAGATTAGGATCATCTGGAAGGAAAGCGCTGGCAATAGGGATACATGGGTTGGGGAGATTTCCAATATACTATATGATCCTGTTGAGCAGAGGCTCCTAGTCTCTAGAGCCGATGGCTCCCAAAATCTCGGGGTATACTCAGTGAGTCTCGATGGAACCTCTATAAGGCTTAGCGATAGGCCAAGCCTTAAGGGAGCCCTTCTAGGGGATCAAGCGTGCTTCGATATATCCGAGGGGTTTGAGGGTTTTAAAGGGCTGCAGTGTCTAGATCTGATTGATAAGAAGTGGATCTATAGGATCCCTGGGGATAGAAGGAAGATCTCTGTTGACGGAGCTGGCTTTAGAAAAGCTGGTGTGGGTGTGGTAGCACCTCTATATGGGAGGATCTTAACATTTGTTAGGGGAGGCTATATAGTTTGGGAGCCGTGGGAGAAGGAGGGGGAGGATCTATACTTTATAAGGCTCTTCGATCTACCGCCAAGCGATTATGGACCTCTAAGAACCTCCTATACTCCACTCGGAGGTGGCATAGTGGTGCCCTTTAACTCATATACACATGGTGTGTTAAGGCCTAAAAGCGAGGAGGAGAGGGTCTTTGCTAGAAGCTTTAACACCCCAGCAGCACCTACCCTTCTACTCTATCTAACACCTCCCACAATAAGGATCCTATGTCCTCTCGGGGCTAGAGTCACCTCTCTGGAAAGCGTGGGGGAGAAGATGATCCTAGGCGTTAATACCGCACCAAATACAGGTGGGGGAGACGCTACACCACTAGATCTTGGGGAGAGAAGTCTTCTAATAATCAATGCCGACTCACTGCTTAACACATGTAGATCTAGCTTTGTAATAAAGGTTAGGGGAAGCGATGTGAGGCAAGAGAGGTGGGGAGGAATACCGCTCACATCTGTGAAGAGAGCTCTGCTGAATATATACGCTGGTAAGGGGAATATGCTGAGGATCTATGAGTATGATGCTTCACTTCCCCCAAGCTTTCTGGGTGTTGATAGCTATAGAATCAATTCTGGGAAAAACAGTATAGATCTTAGCTCATATAGAAATATAGTATCTATGGAGCTGGAAGAGGTTGATGAGAAGGCTAACATATACATAGCTCTCGACCTAGGATAGAATGGTCTATTTCAACAGTCTTTAAAGAGTTTAAGGGCTCTAGCGATGGCTAGACAACCAGGATCGAGTTATAGACTTTCTTCTAACAATAGAGGGTTTAGCCTTTTAGATTTAAGATCAAGGTGGAAGCCGATCTAATATATAACGGGGTAATAGTAATAATAATTAGTTTGCGGCTTAAAACCCTCTTCTCTAGAGTATCAAGGGGCTAGAATCTATTAAGGAATGTAACATATTTTCTTCGGAGCTAATGTGAAGGGATTCGCCAATGGGGGGTGCAAGATCCAATAGCGATCTTCCAAGGATAGTTGTGTTTGGAGATTGGGATGCTGATGGAATAGTAGCCTCTGCTGTTATAATGAGTTCTCAGAGATATGGAAAGATATATCCTATTAAAGGTGAGGCAATACTTGATCTTGAACCTTCAGAGCCTTATAGGCTTTCCCTTAGATTCGCTGAGATCCCCTGCTACGATGTTGTTGTTGTTCTAGATATACCAATAATAAATCCTATAATAGAGAAGATCAAGGGGTATAGGGAGAGGTGCAGATATGCTAAGATAATATATATAGATCACCATGTATCCTCCCACGAATATATAGAGATCCTCTATGGGATTGTTGATGAGCCCCTCATAGGCTATGTACCAGCCTCGAGGATAGCTCTCGATAGGGTGATTGCTATAGGGTATAGCCCTAGTGAAAGGCTAAGATCTTTTGTAGATGCTGTAGATCTCATGGATCGAGGTGCAAGGGTTCCAAAGGAGATGTCTAGCCTGCTCAAGACGGTCTCCAGCATTTCTAAGGCACTCACATATAGGAGAGATCCTAGCCTGTGGAGGAGGGCTGTGGAGTGGATATCCTCTCCAACACCCCTTCAACACCCGCTTATAGGCGAATCTATGGGGGAGATAATGAGAATAGCTGAGGAGGCTGAGAAGAGGATAAGGGATGAGGCTAATATGCTAGCTATATCATCCCAGAAGCTGGGGATATTCAGATATGTTGATGCAAGGGATAAGTGGAGGGAGAGGGGGGCTAGCGCGCTCGCGTCAGCTATCTATAGAAGGTTAAAAGCCCCAGTTATCCTATGTGTGAGGAGTAGAGATGATAGCCATCTCCTATTAATAATTAAATATCCTAGGAAAGCCTATAAAGTGGTTAGAATCCTCAGGGAAGAAGGGATAGCTATTAGTATAGGGGGCCATGCATCGCTTGGGATAGCTAAGATCCGGTATGAAGATCTTGGGAAGGCTTTGGATTTATTGAGGAGAAGATCTTATAGTCTTTGATAGCTCTCTAGCTAATATATAGAGCCCAAAATGAATCATATATATGGTAGGGCCATGCTATTTGAAACACTTGCAGAGGTATTTGAGAGGCTTGAGACAACTAGTAGTAGGCTTCAGCTGACAGCTATACTCACGGATCTATTCAAAAAAGCTGATCCAGAGGATATAGATAAAGTTGTCTATCTAGTCCAAGGCGAGCTATGGCCCCAGTGGAGGGGAGAGCCCGAGCTGGGTGTTGGTGAGAAGCTCCTGATCAAAGCGATCTCCCTATCCCTTTCGGTTCCAGAGGCTGAGGTTGAGAGGCTCTATAAAAAACATGGGGATCTTGGAAGGGTTGTAGAGCATCTCAAGGCTGTTAAAAGAACACAGGGAGGAGGGCTAACAGCTTTTATGGGTAGGCAGGCTAGGAAGCTAAGCGTTTCCGAGGTTTACAACTCATTGGTAAAAGTTGCTAGGCTTGTTGGTGAGGGCTCTAGGGATCTTAAGATAAAGATCCTGGTATCGCTTCTCCAAGACGCCTCTCCCAAGGAGGCTAAATATATAGTGAGGCTTGTTGAGGGAAACCTAAGGCTGGGAGTGGGGGATGCAACTATAATGGATGCTCTTGCAATAGCGTTTGGTGGAAGCGATGCTATGAGATCTATTGTTGAGAGGGCATATAACCTGAGAGCAGATCTAGGAAACATAGCATCTATACTTGCCAGAGAAGGTATTGAAGCGCTTAAAGAGCTTAAACCCGAGGTGGGGATACCTATTAGACCTATGCTAGCTGAGAGGCTGGACAATGCTAGGGAGATTCTAGAGAAGGTTGGTGGGAAGGCTATTGCTGAGTATAAATATGACGGTGAGAGGGCACAAATCCATAAGAAAGGCGATCAGGTATATATATTCTCGAGAAGGCTGGAAAACATAACCCATCAATACCCCGATGTTGTTGAGATGGTTAGGAAGCATGTTAAGGCTAGAGAGGCTATAGTGGAGGGGGAGATAGTAGCGATAGATCCTGAGACAGGTGATATGAGACCCTTCCAAGAGCTTATGCATAGAAAGAGGAAGCACGATGTAAGCGATATAGCTAAGAAATACCCCGTTGTTGTCAGACTCTTCGACGCTCTCTACGTAGATGGGCAAGATCTAACTGGTGCTCCTCTACCACAGAGGAGGGAGATTCTGGAGAGGATTGTTGAGCAGAGCCAGAGCTTCTCAATAGCAAATTACATAGTCACAGATGATCCAGAGGAGCTCGATAGATTCTTCCTAAAAGCTCTTGAAGACGGGTGTGAAGGCATCGTTGTAAAGGCTATACATCAGAAGGCCATATACCAAGCTGGTGCAAGAGGTTGGCTCTGGATCAAGTATAAGAGGGATTATAAGAGCGAGATGATAGATAGCGTTGACCTAGTTGTTGTAGGAGCATTCTATGGTAGGGGTAGGAGGGCTGGCCTCTTCGGAACGGTGCTTCTAGCAGCTTACGATCCTCAGAGCGATGTTTTCAAAACAGTCTGCAAGGTTGGCACAGGATTCACGGATCAGGATCTAGCTGAGATGAACAAGATGCTCCAACCCCTAATCATAAACCATAGGCATCCCAGAGTTGTATCAGATATAGAGCCAGATGTCTGGGTAGTTCCACAGCTGGTAATGGAGGTCATAGGTGCAGAGCTAACCCTCTCACCTCTGCATACATGTTGTAAAGACGCTGTAAGAAAAGGGGCAGGTGTATCCATAAGATTCCCTAGGTTCATAAGGTGGAGGCCTGATAAAAGGCCTGAGGACGCCACTACAGAGAAGGAGCTCCTCGAGATGTATATAAGGCAGCTGAAGAAGATCTCAGAGGAGGGTGTGGAGCAGCCATAGCTACTACATAGCTATCCCAAATAGCTCTCTCCGATATTTGCTATCGCTAATATATGATAGATAAATTTTTCGAGTGCCTCTCTCTATATGGGCCTATAATGCCTAGGGAAGATCTTCTTAAAAAGATCTCTCAAGGCCCTCTTCTACAGATCGCCCTGGACATAGTGGATCTAGATCTTGCATCAAGGATCGCTAGAGACGCAGCTAAAGTAGGCTTCGACATAGTAGAGGTTGGAACACCCCTTTTAAAGGCGCATGGATCAACAGCGATCTCCAGGATAAAGGGGTCAGCAGAAGGTTCCATAGTTATGGTAGATACAAAAACAGCCGATGCTGGAGGCCTAGAAGCTGAGATCGTTGCAAACGCCGGTGGAGACGCCATGAGTGTTCTCGCGCTATCTAGTGATGAGGTTATCCAGGAGACTATTTCGAGGGCCAGGGATCTTGGTGTGTCAGCCTGGGTTGATATGATCCATGTCCAGGATCCTTTGAAAAGGGCTGAGGAGCTGAGGAGCCTAGATCCAGATATATTGGTTATACACGTAGGGGTTGATGTACAGAGGAGGAGAGGCATAACCGTTGACGTGCTTGAAAAAGTCGTTAGAGAGGCTGTGGAGAGAGGCTTCAGAGTAGCTGTGGCTGGGGGGATAAGAGGCGAATCTATAAAGAGGATGGCTAGCATCGGGGCATCTATAATAATTAT